>JBBQBC010000036.1:0-24008 GCA_038317155.1 Bacteroidales bacterium | reverse complement strand
CCGCAGTTTTCTGGATAAATACACAGTTGACCTGTATATTCCAGGCAATCCGGCGCACCCACTGACCATTATCAATGGACTGCTCGATTTAACAAGAAAACGGATAAAAAGCCAGGGCTAAGCAAGATCCGGTGAATCCGGAAAAGCAATAGAGACACTACTTGTCTTGTCCCTACTTAAATTTACTTTGATACGACCCAATTTTAAATTCAGAATGAATTCAGATAACATTGCCCCGGCATTTATTTAATTATTGTTAATAGTTCAATAGTTTATCGAAAAGGTAAAATGAATCTTACTGTTGAAACGGTGATTATTAAAAAATAAGGTAAATGTTTTCATTATAAAAGCTGCTGTGGCTAACTTATCGGGGCAGCTTTTTCTTCTTTTTATTCAATAGTTTCTAAATGACTTTGATTTGTTCAGTGAGAAGTGAAACATGAATATGCAAACAAGAAGTTGTTCAATTTTTTTTAAAGGGGCTGTGCAACGTAGCCCTTTTTATTTATAATCGCTATAAATAAAGCTAAAAATCCTACATTTTGTCAGCCATATCTAATTTTATTTATTTTTGTAAGTCTAATGAGTTCTTTCATATTCAATGAATTATTTTGTTGATTATGAATACTTTTCAATTTCACACCAACAAACAAAACCATGAAAAAAACATTACCAGGTTTATTTTCGACCTGCTGCCGCTTTAGCAAACTGGTAGTAGTTATTGTGCTGGCTTTCGCACTTAGCAATACCTATGCCGCTGAGCAAAAAAACTACAACGACAGTTGGGGCAAACAGGGCTTAAGCCTGACCCGTGCCGCCTCTGATGGGGTAAATCTCAACTTCTCCATTCAGCATTTTGGCTTTACCGATCGCGATGTCAACGGACAGATGATGACCGGTATCGAATTCTCTGAATCATTTCTGCCGGCAGAAGCCGGTATGCCGGATGTGCCGGGTTACAGCAGGTACATTGCCATTCCCAATGGCGCTACGCCGGTTTTGCATATCGTAAATATGCGCACAGAGCGATATACCAATATTGACCTTGCACCAGCACCGGTTATTCCTCTCGATACCGATAACAGCCCGCTGGTTTATTCAAAAAATACTTCAGTTTTCAATACAAACGCTTTCTTCCCGGGCCAGCCGGCATTACTTGAAGGTTTTACCCAACTCAGGGGTGTAGATGCCTGTTTGCTGACCATTTTACCCTATCAGTATAATCCGGTTACTAAGGAATTGGTGGTTTACAGGGATATGGAAATCAGTATTACTTTCGAAGGTGGAACACGGGAATTTGGCGAAACCCGGCTGCGCAGCCGCTGGTGGGATCCGATTCTTGAAGATGCAATCCTCAATTTCAGTTCACTGCCACAGGTTGATTACGATGCCCGTGCGGCTGAGAGTGGCAGGACCGTAGGTTATGACTACCTTATCATCGTTCCCAACGATCCCATATTTAAACAGTGGGCCGATTCCATCGCCCTTTTCAGGAATGAAGAAGGCATAAATACCGGCATTGTAAAACTTTCTGATATTGGCACCAATGTAACACCTGCCATGCTTGAGACTTACGTGAACAATATTTATAACACCTGGGATGTTCCACCAACAGCCATTCTTCTGCTCGGAGACTACGGACAATCCACTGCCAACAACAACTCCATCACCTCACCAATTTGGGATAACTACTGTGTATCGGACAATATCCTCGCCGATGTGAACAACGACGATATGCCCGACATCATTTTCGCCCGCATTGTAGCGCAAAATGCCGCCCAGCTTCAATCGATGGTAGGCCGCTTCCTCAAATATGAAAGGAATCCACCTACCAGCCCTTCCTATTATGCCAACCCAATTACCGCTCTTGGATGGCAAACGGAGCGCTGGTTTCAGATCTGTTCCGAAACTGTCGGAGGATTCTGGAAGAATGTGCTAGGCAAGACCCCTGTACGCATCAATGAAATCTATCAGGGTACACCTTCAAATACATGGTCAACTGCCACCAATACTGCAACTGTGGTAGGGGTATTTGGACCAAGCGGACTGGGATATATACCTGCCCAACCCAGCACCTTGGGTGGATGGTCAGGTGGAAACGCCACCATGATCAACAATGCACTGAATGCCGGGGCTTTTATGCTGATGCATCGTGACCACGGGATGGAAACCGGTTGGGGCGAACCATCCTACACCAACAGCAATATCAATGCTCTGACTAATACAGATGTTTCATTTATTCTTACCATTAATTGCCTCACCGGAAAATATAACTGGACCAGTGAGTGCTTTGTAGAAAAATTCTATCGTCATACCTACAACAACCAACCGGCCGGAGCACTTGGTCTTATCGCTCCATCTGAAACCTCTTACTCTTTTGTAAATGACACCTATGTATGGGGTTTAATGGACAATTTATGGCCCAATTTTATGCCTCAATACGGAACAACCCCGGCTTCAAGGGGAGTGCTTCCTGCTTTTGGCAATGCTGCCGGTAAATTCTTTCTGAAACAGTCAAGCTGGCCTTACAACACCAGCAATAAAGAGGTAACATACAACCTGTTCCACATGCATGGCGATGCCTTCCTGAAGGTTTGTACCGAAGTGCCACAAACAATTGCTGCAACATACAACAACACTATTTACGAGGGAGAAATACTATTTACCATCACTGCATCACCCAATTCATTGATTTGTCTTTCTGTAAATGGTGAAATTCTTGGCACTGGCACTACCGGTTTTATCACAACCATAGATATGACAATTCCCGCCCAGACAGCCGGGACCCGGATTAAAGTTACCATAACCCGCCCCAATTGCAATCGCTATGAAGGCTGGGTTAATGTAATCCCCTCGGTTACTTCTGCCGTTGCCGGTGAAAACGCCATTATCTGCGAAGGTACTACACACCAGCTTTCCGGGCAGGCTTATAACTATACCGGTCTGGTATGGGAAACCAGCGGAACAGGAACATTCAGCGATGCAACCATTCTAAATCCTGTTTACACACCAGGTGCAGAAGATGTTACGCTTGGCGAAGTTATGCTATCACTTACTGCTTCAAACCCCGCTACAAATGATTCAACCAGTTACATGACGCTATCGCTTAGGGCAGCTCCGGTTGTTTTTGCCGGCAACGCAGCCGACATCTGCAATGGCAGCAGTTACTCATCTGTAAATTCAACTGCAGCGAACTATACCGCAATGGAATGGATAACCTCAGGAACAGGGACTTTTGATGATCCGACGTCAGTTAACCCAAGGTACACACCAGGTGCAGAAGACATCGCAGCAGGAAATGTAATACTTACACTTCGAGCATGGAACGACATCTGTTCGCCTGTTGAATCAAGCTTAGACCTTACAATCAGACCGCTGCCTGAACCGGTAATCGCTGGTAATAATCAGATTTGTGTGAACCAGTCCGGAATTGATTACACTGCTTCCACCACTGGTAACACCTATTCATGGGAAATATCGGGCGGAACCATTACCAATGGTCAGAATTCCGCCACTGCAACCGTAACCTGGGAGGTAGCCGGTGAAGGGATGATGACCCTCACGGAGACCAATGAATTCGGGTGTTCACAGAATGCTGAATATGCCGTTTCGGTTAATGCGCTTCCAGCCCCGGTTATCGATGGCAATGCACTTGTTTGTGCAAACAGCCAGCAGGTTGTTTATACTGCACCTCAGGTCGAAGGTGATGCCTACGAGTGGATGGTTACCGGAGGAGAAATAGTTTCAGGTGCCGGAACACACGAAATTAATGTTAACTGGGGAAGCAACGGTCAGGGAATGATGTCGCTGATGCAGACCAATACCTCAACAACCTGTGCATCAGGCGCTGAATACAATGTAGCCATCAATTCACCGGTTATTACACTGGGCAACGATACCACCATCTGTATCACTCATCTGCTGAACCTGACGGTAAATGGAACCTATTCAGGTTACAACTGGTCAAACGGCAGCACCAACAGCAGTATGCAGATCAATGCTCAAACCCAGGGATTAAATGCAACCCAGTATTCATTGACAGTTACTGACGTAAATGGTTGTATCGGGGATGATTCAATTATGGTTACCGTTGACGCCTGCGCCGGTATTGAAGAAAACAATACCACAACCGGTATCAGTATCTTCCCGAACCCCAACAAGGGTGAATTTACCCTGGAAATCACCAATGCACCATTTGGAAAAGCCAACATCAGTGTTGTGAATGCAGCCGGTGAAGTATTGTTCGCCAACAGACTGAACATAACCCGGAAATCACAAAGGGAAAACATAAGCCTCGGCATAGTCAGCGGCGTCTATTTCCTAAAAGTTGAAACATCAAATGGCATTGTTACCCAAAAGCTCTTGATCAAATAACCTATAGTTAACTGAATGTAAAAGCCTGCTCATAAAGCAGGCTTTTTTATTTGAATCAGACATCAAGGGCTCAGGGCTCAGGGCGCAGGGCACAGAGCTCAGAGCACATGAAGCGAAGCGAAATCCCGACCACTTCGTCGGGAGGGCACAGAGCAAAGGGCACATGAAGCGAAGCGGAATCCCGACCACTTCGTCGGGAGGGCACAGAGCACATGAAGCGAAGCGAAATCCCGACCACTTCGTCGGGAGGGCTCAGAGCACATGAAGCGAAGCGAAATCCCGACCACTTCGTCGGGAGGGCGAAGGGCACATGGAGCGAAGCGGAATCCCGACCACTTCGTCGGGAGGGCACAGAGCGAAGGGCACATGGAGCGAAGCGGAATCCCGACCACTTCGTCGGGAGGGCAAAGGGCTCACCATTAAGATTTATTATGGATTAAGCGCCTAATTCGATTCTTTTTTATCGCATTCACCGGATATATGCAGATAAACCCTATCTTTATAACCCAAACATAAACTGAATTTCTTTATATGGATGCAGAATCTTCCGGTCTGAAAGAACTTTCACCATTCAGTTGCAGCTATACGCCCAATATACCTGAGCTGTTGATGAAACTGAATTGTAGTATTGCTATTTCAACTTATCAGGCTGGTAAAGTTATTTTTCTGTCACCTAAAAATGAAGAACACCTGATCCAGTTACCCCGGACTTTTAATAAGCCAATGGGATTGGCTTTTCAGCCGGATGCTGACAAATTGGCCCTTGCCTGCAGAGATGAAGTGATCATTTTTGCGAATTCGCCGGAACTCGCCAGGAGTTATCCCAAAAAACAGGGTACTTACGACACGCTCTATATGCCCCGTGCCACATACCATGTTGGCGCTTTGGATATTCACGATCTGAGTTGGGGCGAAGAGGGACTCTATGCGGTAAACACACTTTTTTCATGCCTTATTCTGATCAATGACAGCTATAATTTCGTTCCTTACTGGACTCCCCCGTTTATCAAGGATTTAAAATCAGAAGATAAATGCCACCTGAACGGCATGGTTATGTTGAACAACAAACCAAAATATGCCACAGCCTTCAATCAGGGCAATAGTTTTCAGAGTTGGCGCGAAGGTGTTACCACCGATGGCGTGCTGATGGATGTTGAAACAAACGATATTATAGCCGGAAATCTTGCGATGCCCCATTCGCCAAGATTCATTGAGGGCGGATTATACGTGTTGCTATCGGCAACCGGAGAAATCATCAAAGTTGACCCAAAAACAGGCTCTTATGTAACCGTAACCCGTTTAGACGGCTTCGTCAGGGGAATGGCTTATTACAAGGATTTTCTTTTTGTCGGATTATCGAGGCTACGTCAGAATTCTTCAACTTTTGCCAAATTGAAAATTGCGGAGAAATCGAATTATGCCGGAATCGCAATTGTTCACCTCCCAACAGGAAGTTTTGTCGGAGAAATCAAATATCACTCCTCAGTGGATGAGATATATGATGTTCAGATCATGCCTGACAAAATCAGACCGAATATCTTCAACACCATTCAACCTGAATATAAATCAGGGTTATCCATTCCGGGAAGCACTTTTTGGGCGGAACCGGAATCCATTTCATAGAGTCACTGGTTAAATTTTATTCTATTTGGGAAATTGCAAAATAAGTTGGTGAATTTTAACGTTTAGAATCAGGAAAATATAAGGATACCGAAGTATTGCTAAAACAGATTCCGTAGCATCATAGTTCACCAAATCCGGTTTCCCTATAGTCTGTAAACGGTATTTCATTAATAACTTCAACCGAAGAATTAACTAAATCATCATGTACAGAAATCCATTTGAAAGAGAAAAAAGGAAATTCAGAAATCTTGCTGAACGGGTTAACCATTTACTGGAAAGTAAAGAATGGGAAAATCTTTCTGTCAATACCAGGGCTTATCTGATCCGGAAGCTCAATTATTTATACGGTAAATTATGCCGGTTATTTTCTTCAACAGAACTCAGGAAGATTCTTGCTGCGGCAGCGTTGCTTATCATATTCCCTTTTGTTTCAAAATCACAATCTTTCGATCCTCCAAGGCTAAACCCCTTCGGTTTCACACCCCCTGTGTCAGATTTTGCCAGACCTGCTTTTGCAGATATTGACAATGACGAGGATCTGGACCTGTTTCTTGGCGACTATGAAGGGAATATTCATTTCTATGAAAATATCGGAACATCAGCCAATCCGGTTTTTGCGTCAGACCAGCCGAATCCTTTCGGTCTCATCTCCAACGGCAATCTGGCCTTCCCAACTGTAGCCGATATTGACAACGACGGAGACGTGGATATATTTGTAGGTAGCTACGCTGGGAACATCCTGTATTTTGAAAACACGGGCACTGTCTCATCTCCTCATTTTAATACCCCGCAGGAAAATCCATTTGGTTTGACCCCTACCAATGGGTTTGCCGCACCTTGCTTTGTCGACATAGATTCCGATGGGGACCTCGATTTATTTGCAGGCGAATACGAAGGTAATACGAAGTATTTTGAAAATACCGGCACCATCACACAAGCCAATTTTGCAACTCCGGTAATGAATCCTTTTGGCATTATAGCGGTTGGTTATGTCGGCACTCCGGCTTTTGCCGACCTTGACCATGATGGCGATTTTGATCTCTTTATAGGGGAAATGTATGGTAATATCCGATATTTCGCGAACACCGGAACCCCTCAGTCACCGGTTTTTGCTTCCCCAATTAACAACCCGTTTGGGATAGTTCCCACCAATTATTATTGTTTCCCGGTTTTTGCAGATATGGACCACGATGGAGATCTGGATTTAATGATAGGGGAACTGGATGCCAATCTGCAGTATTTCGAAAATACCGAAATAAATATCGGATTAAACGAGTTGGGAACCGGGGGAGAATTCATTATTTACCCCAATCCGGCAAGCGCTGAAATTTTCCTGAAAACAGACGGATTTACGCATGCAGAGCAATACTTGTTTAAGATTTTCAACAATACAGGGAAAATCATAAAATCCGGAGAAATTGATTCTCAGAATATGAGGATCCAAACCAGTGATTTACCTGCCGGAATTTATACACTTCGACTCATCGGCAGCGAAAAATCATATACCGGTAAAATCGCAATTGAATGATTTTCTAAACTAAGGATTAAGATTTAAAGAACTAATTTTCATTTAGTTATAAATACCTGTACTGCAAATGGCGGGAGAAACTGCCTGTTTGTCTGAACCAAACAGTTAAGCCTGCCTGAAACCTGCATTCAGGCATCTCTGCGTAAGCAACTTATGTGGGTTTCATCCCCTTTTACAACCTTCCAACATTCCAACCTTCCAACATTCCATCATTCCATAGTTCCAACCTTCCAACCTTCCAACAAACTCTGGCAGAGCCATTTCAATTAAAGTTGTCTTCAATCTGAATTACTTTTAAAGCAAACCGCTGATATATTTCTAACCGGATAACCTGATCATATTAAACTAATTCTTATTTTCACCGTCCGGCAAATAATAACCTCATCTGATTATGAAAAAACTGTTTTTTTTCCTGCTTGCAACAGGTCTGATCTTCACTGTTTCACTCAAAGTTACCTACAGTCAAAAGCCTGTAAATCAGTCGTGCTTCCCCGAACTGGTGCCAATGAGCAGTTATGACTCATTGAAACTTTCACAACTACCTGTATTGAAACTTCCGGAAGAAGCCATGCGGCGCGCACTTCCGTATGCCATCGACAATTCAGCCTACCCCTGGTTCAGACCATTGATCTCTCAGGTGGGGCTTGAATGTGGTCAGGCAAGCAGCATCGGGGTTGTTTTTACATACGAAATGAACTACCTGAGAAATGTTCCCGGCGATCTCCCTCAGAACCAATATGCCACACATTTCTCCTATGACTTTATCAACGGCGGCAGCGATCAGGGTGTCAGTTCCTACGAAACGTTTGAAATCCTGAAGCAGGCAGGCAATCCGACTGTGGAAGATTACGGAGGCATGTCATCCGGTGGACCAAGCCGGTGGATGAACGGATATGATTTGTATTACAACGCCATGCATAACCGGATTACTGAAACATACAAGATAAAGGTGAATACAATAGAAGGGTTGCAAACGCTTAAAAACTGGATTTACGATCACGGCAACGAATCGAGTGCCGGAGGGCTTGGGTGCTTTTACGCCGAATTTACCCACCCACCTACAGTGCTTCCTGCCGGCACGCCGGAAGCCGGCAAACACGTTATTTACGCCTGGGGAAACTCGGCCAATCACTCTATGTCAATTGTCGGATACAATGATTCTATCCGTTGGGATTACAATGGTGACGGCCAATACACCAACAATATTGACATCAATTCCGACGGCGTGGTTGATATGAAAGACTGGGAGATCGGAGGTTTTAAAATGGCCAATACCTACGGCTCAATCAGCGGCTGGGGCGACCAGGGTTTTTCCTATATGATGTACAAATCGGTTGCCGACGAATTTCAGCAGGGCGGCATCTGGAACAATACCGTGGTTGTGGTGGAAGCGCGCAATAATCATGAGCCACAGTTGACAGCAAAGGTTAGTCTAACTTATTCCTGCCGGGACAAACTCAGGGTGATGGCAGGGGTTTCAACTGATTTGAACGCAACCGAACCTGAGCATATACTGCATTATCCAATTTTTGATTTTCAGGGCGGTTGCAACCCTATGCAGGGGACTTCAGGATCTCAGACCATCGAGTTTGGCCTCGACCTTAACCTGCTGCTTCAGTATGTAATCCCTGGGCAGGAGGCAAAGTATTTTCTGCTCGTACAGGAAAATGACCCGCTCGGATCTATATCCGGATACATTGGCAGTTTTGCAATCATCGACTACACCAATGGCACAAATATAATTAACAGTTCGGCAAATGAACTTCCGTTAGTCAACAACAACATTACCCTGATCGGGGTAAATGCTACGGTAAATTTCAATCCGGCACTGATTACCACCGACACCATTATGCCGGTTCAACTATATAACAATTTTTCGGTTCCGTTGCAAGCCTCGGGTGGTACTATCCCTTATAAATGGCATTTTGTGGAAGACTACATCCGCCTGGATTCAACCTCAGTCATGCCGCAGGTTACAGCACTTAAACTGCAACCCTCCTCAAATTCGAATGGAAAAGCCAAAGTTATTCTTCCTTTCACTTTCCCTTTCTTCGGTAAAAATTTCACGGAAGTATATGCCACCGTTGATGGTTACCTGATGTTTGAAAATTCGTTGCTTCCCTGGCCTTACTACATTGAAGGGCGCACCTATTTTATTCAGACACCCATGATTGCCCCGGCCATGTCAAACCCCTTCGTTGTCAATGGCTCAAGTGAAGGTATCTGGTACGAAGAATCTCCCGGATACGTAACTTTCCGCTGGCAGTTGAGTGTTAGTGGTGAATCAGGCAGCAGCTTCAGTGCAACCGCGAGGCTTTACCCGGATGGCAGGATCGAAATCAACTATGGCAATTGCATCATTCCGTCATACGTTGAACGATATGCCGGCATTTCAGCTGGTGACGGCCAGAACTATGAAATACTGACCTATGAGCAAAATTTTCTTCCTGCAACTGATCAGTTGGTCCGGTTTAGCCCGGCTGGCAGCCACCCTGGAATTCAACTGAGTACAAGTGGCATCTTATCAGGCCAGACAAATGAATTTCTTGATAATCTGCCGGTAACCGTTTGTTTAACAGATAAATACAACTTGAAAGATTATAGAACATTTTATCTGAACACCAATGGACTAATGATGAATTATGAAGTTTGGGCAGGCAACGATCAGGTAATTGGTTTTGGGGAGGAGTGCTACATGACCCTGCATGTAACGAACCTCAACAGTTTCCCTGTCGGAGCCGTCAACTTTAACTTAAATTCTTTTGATCCTTATTTTACGTTGGTAAATACTCAGGCAGCAATTGCAGGACTGCAACCCGGCGAAAGCATCACCATCAGTAATGCATTCCGCTTCACTGCCCGGGAAAATGTCCCCAATGAGCACAAGGCTACTTTTATATTGAATGCAACTGCTTCGGAAGGTACCTGGACACGCAGTATCAGTCTGACAGCTTACTGCCCCGTGGTTGAAATAGCCTCTGTTGTGGTAGTTGATGGCAACAACGGGATTCTTGAACCGGGCGAAACTGCCCTGATCACGATTAACCTGAGAAACGCCGGTGGTGTTTCGCTCACCAATGCAATTGCTACCATATCATCGTGGGATCCTTATCTTACGATCTATTCAAACAGTGGCAACATTGACACCCTGGATGCCACAGAAATATGGCACCTCGTCTTTAGTGTTCAACTGGCGGCGGAAACCCCTCTCTATCACCTGGTTGAGATAAACCTTGCCGTTACCGGCGATCATCAGTTCAGCTACCTCAAAACCATACCATTCTTTACCGGTTTCCTGGTTGAAACCTTTGAAACCGGCGATTTCTCATCCTTTGACTGGACAACAAGTGGCGACAATCCATGGTATCCCGAAGAGGGCTTTGCCCATGAAGGCAACTGGTGCGCCCGTTCAGGCGTAATCACCGATAACCAGTTGTCAACCTTTGCCATTAACTGGAATGTTGCCTTTGCCGACAGTATATCTTTCTGGTTTCAGGTATCCTCTGAACCTGGTTACGATTACCTGCATTTTAACAGCAATCTGGGTGAAATGGGGAAATGGGCCGGTTCCTGGAATTGGACAATGGCAAAATTCGGTGTACCTGCAGGGGATCATCTTTTTACCTGGAAATATATCAAGGACTACAGCGTTTCAACCGGAGAGGACTGCTCAAGGATTGATTACATCGTTTTACCGGTGTTTGCTATTCCGACCTCTGCTAATAAAAATGAACCCATTTCAGCCAGATTGGAAGTGTATCCCAATCCTGGCTGCGAGGAACTGAACATTTCCTATACAATCACAGAACCCTCACCGGTGCAGGTTACCATCTGCGACATGCACGGCAGGGTTTTATACAACCACGGGGAGATTACCATTCTCCCACCGGGACAATACCAGCTCAGGCCCGAATTATCCTTAGTTTCGCCGGGTGTGTTCACCGTGATACTCAGAACCAATTCAGGCATTCTGGTTAAGAAAATCATCAGAACTTCCAACTAATTCATACAACACCCGATCTTTTAAGGCCGGGTGTTGTACCTTTGTTAAAAAAAGTCTGATGACACTTTTTACCGGCTTCAGAAGTTCCAGGATAAAAAACATACTGTTTACTTTCATCATACTTCTGATAGTATTGCCAGGATTGCAGGGCAGATACAGTATGGTTTCTGAAAAAGCACTTACCGGTGCATTTGTTGTTTCTCAAAAGCCTGACTTCGGCGAATTCACCTGGAAGTCATGGCTTGATGGATCATTTCAGGATGACTACAACAAACGCCTGGAACAGCACATTGGTTTCAGAAACACGCTGGTAAGAATCAACAACCAGCTTAGCTACAGCGTTTTTAATGAGGCCAATGCCGAAGGGGTGATTGTAGGCCGCAACAGTCAATTGTTTGAAGAGGATTATCTGAAAGAATACACAGGACAATATTTTGTTGGCGAAGAGGTCTGGAAGAGAAAAGCAATTCAGTTGAAAGCAGTTCAGGATACCCTGGCGCGTCTTGGCAAATCTCTGGTGGTAGTTTTTGAACCGGGTAAAGGCAGTTTCTATCCTGAACTGGCCCCGCCAAAATACCAAAATCTGAAGAAAACAATTTCAAATTATGATGCCCTCACCAGTCAACTGAAAGCATCCGGCGTAAATATCCTCGACCTGAATCAGTATTTTTTGTCTATCAAAGGTAAAACTGAATTCCCTCTATTTCCGCAATGCGGCACCCACTGGAGTTATTATGGCGCAGCGCTGGCAGCCGATACAACGATCAGGTATCTCGAAAAGCTGAGAGGGATTGACCTTCCGGAAATGAGAATCGTCAGGAATGAAATTCTGGACACCACCCGGCATCCCGATTACGACATAGGACTAGCTATGAATCTGATATTCAGGATCCCGCATCCCAAAACAGCCAATCCGATCATCAGAATTGACCAGGGACCTCTGAAAACCAAACCGGACGTGCTGATTATCGGCGACAGCTTTTATTTTAACTGGCTCAACAACCGCATCCCAACTGAAACCTTCGGCAGTTGCGATTTCTGGTATTACAACAAAAACATAACCCGCAGCGATGGCTCAAAAGCAGGGGTGGCCCAGGACCTTGACTTTCGCAATGAAATCATGAAGCGTGACCTGGTGATAATCATGATCACCGAAAGATTTTTGCATGCCTTTGCCTGGGGTTTCGACGAACAGTTGTACGATCTTTTTTACCCCGGCTACCGCGATCCGGTTGATCTTTTTTCTGACGAGATCAGGACTTACGGCGATGAATTTAAACGAATGGTTGAAGAATCAAAAGCCATGAGAATAAACATTGCCAGTCGGATAAACCAGGAGGCTAATTATTTGTTTTATAAGGATTATAAGAATAACCCCGAAAAATACACAGAAAAGCGCGACCTTTTGCGGATATTTGAGATGGGCATCAGGGGAACCCCGGAATGGCTTGCAGAAATCCGGCGAAAAGCAGCAGTCAACAAAATAAGCGTTGATGAACAAATCCGTAAAGATGCCGAATGGATCTATGAAGACAAAATCAAAAATAATCAACCAAAATAAACCCATGAAAACAATACTTACACTGATCGCAATACTTGCATTGTCTGTCTGTCTAAATGCACAGGGGATCATTAACGTAAATCCCGATCCCAATGGGGAACCCTGGTTTGCCGGAGGTCTGCGTGAACTGACAGCCAGCGATTACAGCCGGATTGCTGCAACCCCGAAGCTCACGACGACTGCTTCGCAACGTAGCCGTGCCCTTCCAACCTCCCTTGATAATTCGACGCTTCCCTGGTTCAGGCCTGTTTTCAATCAGGATGGCGGCAGTTGCGGACAAGCAAGCGGCATCGGTTATAATTTTACCTATGAAATGGATTATGTACGCGGACTGGCAGCCAATACCACACAAAATCAGTACCCGACACATTATACCTGGAATTTCCTGAATGGCGGCGAAGGTGGTGGCTCATGGTATTTCGATGGCTGGCAGATTATTGCGGCCAACGGATGCCCTAATGTGGAGACCTATGGCGGCTCTCTATGGTACGGTGGCGACCGTCGCTGGATGAGCGGATACGGAAATTATGTTTCAGGAATGCAAAACCGAATGCTCGATATTTCCACGATTGATGTTTCGAATGAAGAAGGTCTTCTGACCCTGAAACAATGGATGTTCGACAGGCTCGATGGCTCTCCGGAAGGCGGCCTGGCTAACTTCAGTGCCGGGGTTTCAGATGTTTTCACCATGGCCTATCTCCCATCGGGAACACCAAACGCGGGCAAGCAAGTGATTACCCGCTGGGGCGAACAGGTAAATCATGCGATGACCTTTGTGGGCTTCGATGATGAAATCCGTTATGATTTCAATAACGATGGCCAATACACCAATAACCTCGATATCACAGGCGATGGTATAGTTGACCTTCGCGACTGGGAAATTGGCGGCCTGATCATGGTTAACAGTTGGGGTAATTCTTTCGGAAATTCCGGCAAAGCCTATGTAATGTATCGTACACTTGCCCTTAATTTATCACAGGGCGGAATCTGGAATAACCTGTTGCATGTGATCCGCACCCGTGCCGATTATGAACCCCAGGCAACCCTGAAAGCAACCATCAAACATACTTCGAGGCAAAAAATAAAAATTTCAGTAGGGGTTTCGGCCAACACCGGCGATACAAAACCGGCACATGTTTTAGATTTCCCGATGTTCAGCAACCAGGGCGGCAATTATTATATGCAGGGAGGCAGTTCTGAAAGCGATAAATCCATTGAAATCGGATTGGATGTTACTCCGTTGCTCAGCTATATTCAGCCAGATCAGCAGGCAAGATTTTTCATTCAGGTTGAAGAACAGGACCCCGATAACTCTTCCGCCGGGCAGATAACCAATCTTTCGCTCTGGGACACGAAACGCGCGATGGAATTCCAAAGTCAGATGACCAACATACCTGTTGAAAACAACGACACCACCCTGGCATGGGTCAATGGCACCATAGAGTTTATTCCAACCGAAATCTCCACCGGGGAATTACCGGTCGCCCAGGTCGGAATGCCTTACAGTTACCAGCTTGAAGCCACGGGCGCTCAGTCTCCTTACACCTGGTCTGTTTTACAGGAATTTACTGAAAGCAACAACCAGGCTTCGTTTCCGGCCATCACAGCCAATCAACTTATCCCCTCCGATAACGATGATGGTTCTGCCACTCAAACCATTGGATTTCCGTTCCCGTTCTACGGCCAGACATACCAGAACCTGGTGATTACCACCGACGGTTCTATCGCGTTTGAAGGGCAGTTTGAGTATATCCGCAGCGAAGCCGCGATAAAATCGGCCAGGGTTATTACCCCTTACGGAAGTGATCTCATGATTTATCCTGAATACAACGACGGCATGTTTTATGAAGGAGATGCAACCCATGCAACCTTCCGCTGGAAAATGTCGAAATTTGACAATCCATCGTTTGATACTGACTTTGCGGTTACCCTTTATCCCGATGGAACCATTACTTTCCATTACGGCAACGGGATTACGCCCTCCAATGACTGGGCGGCAGGTATATCGGCAGGCGATGGACAAAACTACCTGATTTCCGGCATTTCGGGATCAACTGCAATTAATCCCGGCTCCTCCTTTCTATACCAGTGTCCTCAGCTCCCTGCCGGAATGGCCCTTTCAGCCGATGGTATATTTGCAGGTACTCCTACCCAACCCAACAGAGAATGGGAGGTCACGTTCAGGGCACTTTCAGCAAACAGCCTTTTTGCTACCCGCACGCTGAGTTTTATCACAGATTCGGAATTATCGCTATCGCCCGACACCCTTCTATATGAAGACGACTTACAGGCCTGGGAGGGGCTATCTTTCTATATAGTTAACCAGACGGACCACAACGTAACCCTTACCACATTTGATTATAACGGTGAAATCCAATTACAGGATGGCAATTGGTGGTGGGAAGCCTGGTTTAATGACCCTATGCCGCGTACCATGATTCCCGGCGAGGAAATCCAGGTGGTTGTCAGCCTTATGCAGCCCGTTACCATGGCACCTATGACCAGTTATGCAATTGATACACTTCACTTTACAACAACCACTGAAAGCTACCAGGTAATTCTGATGTTTAACGACACCATTAACATTTATAATAATGTGGTGAAACTCCCTGGTAAGAAACAAGGTCTGACCATATCACCCAACCCTGCTTCAGGCAGAACCATGATAACCTTCGATGGAGACGATTCGGGCAAGGCAGATGTGATGATATACAACAGCACAGGCTCTTTAATGAAAACTCAGTCCCTCAATGGATTGGATTCTGGTCCGAACAGTCGTCAGCTTGATATTTCCGGACTGCCGCAGGGAATTTACCTGGTGACACTCCGCTCTGAAAAGCGATCCTGGTCGGCAAGGATGGTTGTCAGGTAAAATGACTTACACCCAAATTGAGCGATTTGAAGAAGAAAATCGCTCAATCGAAAAGGAAATTGTAAGCAATTCACTGAAATCATTTTCAGGGTTCAGGTGAATTGCAACAATTTCCAAATCGGGGTTTACCTAAGTAAAGCTCTTTTTCGCTTTGCTCAAATCACTCAACTTAGGTTAAACTTTGGTGAACATACATTTCATCCGATTGTTAATCACCCGTTAATCGTCTAATTCCGGTATTGATGAAGATTATAACTACACTTTTCCTTCTGCTTACCTTTGGAGGACAGACCTTTTCGCAATCAACCATTTCCGAAAGGGAACCCGGCCAGGTGATTGTTCAGTTGAAATCGGCTGACAGCGATCAATTATTGCCATCTTTACTGGCAAGTTTCTCTCAGGTTGGTCTCAGCGTGGAAAAGCGACTCTCAAACCGGATGAATATCTGGCTCCTGAATTTTAACGAATCCAATACTGATGCCGGTGTTTTGCTTGACAAACTGAAACAGCACCCTTCGGTCAGCCTGGCCCAGTTTAACCACAAGGTTCAGGAACGCGAAATAATACCCAACGACCCCTCGTTCACGACTGAATGGGCCCTTAAAAACACGGGGCAAATGGGCGGTACCCCCGGGGCCGACATTAAAGCAACCTTTGCCTGGGATATTACCACCAGCGGAGAAACCCTGAACGGAGATACCATCGTGGTTGCCTTGATTGACGGAGGTATTGACCTCGGACACTCCGATCTGAAACTGTGGAAAAACCGCCTGGAGATACCTTTCAACAATATTGATGACGACCAGAATGGCTATATTGACGATTACAACGGCTGGAATGCCTACATGAACAGCGGCAATATGCAGCAAAGCGACCACGGCACCCATGTAGCCGGTATCGCTACAGCCAAAGGTAACAACAGCCTTGGGATAACGGGGGTAGCATTCAACACCTACCTGATGCCTGTTGCCGGTTCGGGGAGCAACGAGGCAATAGCCGTGATTGCCTATGACTATGTTTTTGAAATGCGGAAACGCTATAACGAAACCAATGGTGCAACGGGCGCGTTTGTGGTGGTTACCAATTCCTCATTTGGTATTGACGGGGGCAACCCTGCCAACTATCCACTCTGGGGCGCCATTTACGACTCACTGGGTTCAGCGGGCATCCTGAATGTGGCTTCTACCGCCAACCGGGCATGGGACGTAGATGTAAACGGCGACATCCCAACCGCTATGACCAACGAATCCATCGTAGCCGTGACCAACACTACCAATACCGATAACCTTTACTCACAGGCTGCCTGGGGGCATAACAGCATTGATCTGGCCGCCCCGGGCACAAACATTTATTCTACCCGGCAGGGCGATACCTACGGTTACAAAACCGGCACTTCCATGTCGTCGCCCCAGATTTCAGGTTCCATCGCACTCATGTATGCGGCAGCACCCCAAGCCACCCTTCAGCAATATCAGGAAAACCCTGTGCTGGTTTCTTCGAAATTCAAACGATATCTGATCGCTTCGGTTGACACTATTTCCTCGCTGGTTGGCAAAACAGTGAGCGGGGGCCGGCTGAATCTTTTCAATGCCCTGCAGATGGTAGTGAACCCACCGGCGCTGGTTTCTGATCCTCCGGGAGTCAGTTTAGCCATGGAACCCAACACCACAACCACGGTCACCCTTCAGCTAACTTCACTCAACACTGAGATGAATCCTTACACCCTTACTTTCCCCGATACCGTAGCATGGGTTTATGCTGAAGTAGCCGGCGGTTTGCTGATCGGTGAAAACCCCGGAACAGTTACCCTGCATTTCAACACCACAGGACTGAGCCTGGGGCAGCACACCACGACCATGATCGCCAGAGACTATTTCCTGAACGAGCTGCCTGTAACCCTCGAAGTCAAGGTTGAAGAAGGGGTGAATACCCGGCTGATATCCTCCCGGGATAATAATTTTTCAGTATCCCCAAACCCGTTTGAATCGGAAACCATATTGAATTATTCCCTTTCTGAAGCTTCAAAGATATCCATTACAGCTTTTGATCTGAATGGCAGGCCTGTGGCTTCTATCTTCGAAGGCTTTTCCAATGTTGGAACTCATTCTGTAAAGTGGAATGCGTCTATTGAGCCAGGTGTCTATCTGATGAAGCTGATTAGTGACCAGGGCGTGAAGGTAGTGAAGGTGGTGAAGAAGTAGTAGCTCAGAGCTCAGGGCACAGGGCACATGGAGCGAAGAGGAATCCCGACCACTTCGTCCGGTGGGCGCAGGGTAGAAGGCATATTCTAAAAAGTGGTTATAAAAATCTCAAAATCAGATTTTTATAACCACTTTATCTATCAGGCTAATATAATGCATTATAAATGGAAGCATTCACATTAGTTTTTTAAACAACGAACAGAATTCCCATTCTTCTTATAAAAATTACCTCTGGAAACTCCTATATAATTGTATCCCAGGCTCCTGACCCAGGCTGTATTAGGATCAATATTAGCCACATCCGAACTCCACCAGTAACCATAGTTAGAAATATAGGAAAAGGACCCGTCCTGATTCCTTGCTCCCCCCGGCAGACCGGTAAATCCACTGCTGTTATCGGCCAGATATCCGGCTGGATTCCAATGCGCAAAACCCGCTTCCTTCATTTTTTCATCTGCAGCGTTGACTCCTCCAAGATAGTCAGTAAGTATTGTCCACTCCGTGTCGGATGGAATATGCCAACCTGTGGGGCAAAGCTGGCGCGAATCAGTCACGGCATACCAATTGTATAACTTGCTATATGGATCCTCAAACTGATTATTGTTGTTATAGTAACACCAGGCACCTGATGAAAGTCCTGCCCACCCTGAATTGCTGGTTATGTTAGATATATCATCCCCATTTGCATATTTGGTTGTTTTAAGGTTCTCAACCAACCACTCCTGGGTTCCCAGGATAACAGAAGTATAAACATTACCCGATAAATCAATGGCTCCACCACCAGGTAAATACAAAGCTGTCGTAAAACTCACAGCATCACCTGCCCCGTAAGCTATACCGGCGCTATTTATTGCATAAGCACGCACATAATAAGTAGTGTTTGTGGTAAGCCCGGTAAGGGTACTTGCAAAACTTCCTGTTCCGGAACCATTGGTAGTATGGCTATTTGCTATTGTCGGGTTAGACGATGTACTCCAGCAAACACCCCTTTGGTTTACCGGCGAGCCGCCGTCACTGGTAATGGTTCCTCCACAACTTGCTGTTGTTCCTGTAATCTGTGTTACACCTGCAGAAGAAAGGGTTGGTTGACTTACCTGCCGCTGGCAGCGTACAGAATTTCCGTTCTTCTTATAAAAATTGCCTCTGGTAACTCCTACATAATTGTACCCCAGACTTCTGCACCAGGCTGTATTTGGATTAACATTGGCCTCATCTGAACTCCACCAGTAACCATAGTTAGAAAAATAGGAGAAAGTCCCGTCCTGATAACGACTCCCCCCTGGCAGACCAGTAAATCCACTGCTATTATCGCCGTTATAGCCTGAAGGATTCCAGTGTGCAAAATCTGCCTCCTTCATTCTTTCATCTGCCTGATTTACCCCGCCAAGAAAGTCGGTCAGTATTGTCCATTCGGAATCTGATGGAACATGCCAACCCGACGGGCATAGTTGCCGGGAATCTGTTACAGCGTACCAATTATACAGCTTTCCATAAGGGTTCTCAAGCTGGTTGTTGTTGTTGTAGTAAGACCAGGAACCGGATGTAAGTGCCATCCATTCAGAACCGCTTGTAGTATTGGGAATGATATCACCATTTGCATATTTGGTTGTCTTCAGGTTTTCAACCATCCATTCCTGGGAGCCGAGAATTACTGATGAGTACTCATTTCCGGATACGTCCATGCCACCATTGCCCGGAATATAAAACAATGTTTTGAAACTAACAGCAGCGCCTGTGCCGTATGAAACTCCAGCACCATTGATTGCGTAAGCCCTCACGTAATAGGTTGTATTGATGGACAGACCTGTGATTGAACTTTCAAAACTACCAGTTCCTGAACCATTAATTGTAATATTATCATTGATTGTAGGACCCGATGAAGTACTCCAGCAAACACCGCGTTGGGTTACCGGAGACTCTCCGTCACTGGTGATATTACCACCGCAAATAGCAGTTATTCCGGTAATATTTGTTACATTACTGGTTGATAATATGGAAAGACTTAATTCTTTAATACAACGAACAGAAAATCCGGTCTGTCTGAGCGCATTATCCATGTATAAATCGTCGCCATTATAATCAAGTGCGCGCATCCAGGTATTGTTATTGTTATCAACGGTTGAACTCCACCAGTAACCACTCCGCCCAATTTCTTCAAATATTCCGGTTCTTAAACGATATCCTCCGGGCAATCCGTTAAATCCACTTATGTTGGTGGCTCCAACATTCGGTATTTCATATCTTGGATGCGGATCGGGCACAGTTCGTATGCTTTTCATACTGCCACCGGCACCACTTGTACCCCCAAGATAGCTTGCCAGCGTGCCCCAGTCGTTGTCGTTGGGTATGCGCCAACCAGCCGGACATAAATTGCGGTTATCCGCAACCGTGTACCAGTTATACAAAGCACCGTAGGTATTTTCATAAGTTGCTTCATCGTTGTTATACCAGCAGTAGGCACCGCTTGTAAGATTGTTCCATGAAGCAACCTGGGTAACATTCGGAATAAGTTCTCCGTTCCTGTAGTGGGTAACTATTAGATTACCTGCCATCCATTCCTGCGTGCCGAGGATTATTGATGGATATTCGTTTTCATCAAAATCAGTCAGGCCGTTACCAACAGAATACAGAATGGTATAAAAAGAAAGTTCTTCCCCATAAAAAGTGTCGCTGCTGTTTGTTGCATAAGCCCTGATGTGGTATAATGTACCCGGTGTTAATCCGGTTAGGTTGCTGACAAATAAACCCGGCCCGGTGCCATCCGAAGTGTGACTGTCAGTAATATCAGGGTTGGCTGAAGTACTCCAGCAAACGCCCCGGGCACTTACAGCTAATGGCCCCTGTACTATCAAATTTCCCCCACTTATCGCAAAAGTTCTTGAGATGCCTGAAACTGGAATAGTTGTGACCATTAAAACCGAAGTCGATATCGGAAATACTGCCCCGATATAATTTGTTGCATTATTGTCTATTCCAATCATATCGCCTGTATCCAACTGACCGTCACCATTCACATCTTCGTGAATATAACCGGTTGAATAATTTGTAGACTCATTATCAACCAATGTCATATCACCTGAATCCACTGCATCATCTGTATTCACATCGGCCCCATAAACCACGTAATAGCCATCAATCATTAGCAGAAGATTATTTCCATAGGCTTTGCCAGGCAAATCAAAAGCGTAGTTAATCACTGAAGCAGCGAATGAAACAGGCAAAGATGACGTTGTTTCAATTGAATTGCGGTGAAGAATTGTGATGTAATAACTGCCTGTTAAATTCTGAGGTATGGTCATGGTAGCAATCCCGTTTGTACCCAGCACTGTGTTTGAAGCAATATGATGAACTATACTATAATCCTCAGCGTCATGTAGTTCAATGTCAATTACATCTGCAACATTGGGTGTAAAATGGGGTCCGTTTTCATCGTTGGCCTGGCGCATTGTTCCATTGCCATTGTAAAGGCCTTCAAGCAATACATGCAGATTAAGCACTTTTGTTGCATAACCTTGCTGATTGAGTGTTACTACCGCAGCATTTAGCCCGGAAACTGTTATTGTTATAATGGCTGATCTTGCACTGCCTGTATTCTCAGAATAAGAAGTAGTAATGATCCCATTCCCAAATCCTGATGGAGTGACCGTACACCATGTCTGATTACTCTGAACAGTCCATACCGCATTGGAGTTAACTGTAAAATCAAAATTTCCTAAACCAGAACCAACACTATGGCTCAGGGGGGTTACATTAAGTGTTGGCGGCCCATTCAGTAGAGGATTCTCTGTAATCAAAGCATTGGAGCCTGGGATAACATCAAGTTGAGTATTGAGTCCTCCGATGTAGGCAGCCACCTTGGTACCATACAAAGGAACCGTTACAGTATTTGAAGTGAATGTCAGATTAGCCGTTGAACTGCCAGTAAATGGGACTGAACTGGTGAGTATAAAATGGGTAAGTAAAGTTCCCGGACTCACGGTTGAAATAATTGTACCATTTCCTGTTCCCGGAGGGGTTTTGCCTATTAAACGAACCAGGGTTTGATTCGGGTAACCTGCAATTGTTGATACTACACTTGCATTTGCTGTAAATTGTTGCACAGGCAGTAAGCCCGAACCACTATTGTCATAGCTGGCTGATAGCATACCTCCTGAATAAATATCCGAGTTCAACAGAAATCCGAATTGTATGGAAGCCAGTTCAAATGAGGCGTTGGCATCGACATCGAGAAGAAATACATCAAATTCAAGGATGTTGGGCTCAGTTTGAATAAGGTTCTGAGCTGAAAGTATAAACTCGGAGCCAGCCTGCGTAACAGTAACCAACACAGGTGAAAGGCCTGTAGCAGTAACTGTTATACCGGCTACACGAGTAGAATTCGTTGGATTGGCTCCATAAGTGGCTGTTATTGAGCCGCTCCCGGTTCCTGATGGGGTTACCGTGCACCATGTTTGATTGCTGACTGCCGACCAGGAAGCATTGGTTGTAACCGTAAACAGTGTACTCCCGGCTGAAGTTGAAACACTTCTGTTTGAGGGCGTAATCACAAGTGAGAGAATGTTAATACCAGTTCCGCCTACGGCTACATTTCTTGTTACTGCACCGGTACTTGAATTGGTTATATTACCACTATAAACCATTGCAATTGTCGGGCTGAAGCGAACATAAACAGTGGTATTTACTGATCCCCCTGCTGGTGTTAGCGAAAGTGATCCGGTCCATGGGCCATTTAGACTCAGGGAAACGCTGAAACCTGAAGGAGAATTGATAGAGATGACGGTAGAAAGATTGCTGCCCTGAATATTATAGGATTGAGGGGTCGAATTTGACCCCAAAAGTACATCGCCGAATGTTAAAGTCAATGGCGAGACTATTATTGCCGTTACCACTGAAATATTTACATTCAATATGCTCGCCGGGCTGGTACCGCATGAATTGATTGCCTGCACTGAAATAGTTCCGCTGTTTGACCCTACTATTACCGTTATAGAATTTGATGTTGAACTGCCAGTCCAGCCAACGGGCAAAGACCATGTATAGGTGTCTGCTCCGGGCACTGTTGAAATGCTATAGGTCTCAGTAGTTAACTGACTTGGGGTTGGATTTCCAGTGATAGGTCCGGGTTGGGATGGTGCAGTATTTACAGTAACAGCTAAACTGCCGCAAGCTGTTGACCATGTTCCGCAGGCGCTATTGTACGATCTGATATAATATGTGTTACTTGTATTTGCAGAATAAGTAGTGCCTGAACCTAAAGAAGTGCTGGTTCCGCAGGATGTTCCCTGCCAATACCATGTTTCGCCTGAAGGCGGACTGCCTGTTCGGGTAATTGTCACACTTCCGCACTGTGGTGAATTACTTGTTGGATTTGCTGGTGTTACTGGTGCAGGATAAACATTAACCGCTACACTGCCACAAGCCGTTGACCATGCACCGCAGTTACTATTGTAAGACCTGATATAATATGTGTCGCTTGTAGTTGCAGAATAAGTAGTACCTGAACCCAAAGAAGTACTCGTTCCGCAGGAGGTTCCTTGCCAATACCATGTTTCCCCAGAAGGCGGACTGCCTGTCCGTGTAATGGTTACACTTCCGCACTGTGGTGAATTACTTGTTGGATTTGCTGGTGTTGCAGGTGCAGGATAAACAGTAACAGCTAAACTGCCACAAGCTGTTGACCATGTTCCGCAGGTGCTATTGTACGATCTGATATAATATGTGTTACTTGTATTTGCAGAATAAGTAGTGCCTGAACCTAAAGAAGTGCTGGTTCCGCAGGATGTTCCCTGCCAATACCATGTTTCCCCGGCTGGCGGACTTCCTGTCCTTGTAATGGTTACACTGCC
>JBBQBC010000035.1:0-24042 GCA_038317155.1 Bacteroidales bacterium | reverse complement strand
CGGCAGCAACCGGAATCGGCACAAAACAAGGTGGCGTTATGGTTGAGATTATTGCCTTTTCAGGAGACGGAATGATTAACCGCGCATTGGACAATCCGCTACAGATAGCGGCACACAGTTATTCTCAGAAAGTACTGCTGGGGGCAGATGATCCCGTTCTAAAAAATCATGGAACACCGAAATTTGAACGTGCACGTGTCGTAGGATTACCGGCCAATCAGACTGTTTTTATTTCAGGTACCGCGGCCATCAGGGGCGAGTCGAGTCTCAATATTGATGATGTGAAGGAACAAGTTCGTATTACAATGGAGAATATTGACCGTCTTATCTCTCCTGAGAACTATCCGTTGAAGGCAGCTTCCAGAACATACAATATGTTCCGGATATATGTAAAGAATTGTACCGAAATGGAAGCTGTACGTAGCTATATGTTAATTCATTATCCGGATGCCAGTAAGATTTATATCTGTGCTGATGTTTGCCGGGAGGAATTACTGCTTGAGATAGAAGGTATCGCCTCTTTATCCCAAACTTAAAAACAGGGAACATTTTAATTTAATTGATATTATTACAATGAAAACGTCAAAATTGATTTTAGTTGCATTGGCATTCACAGTGCTTGCAGCATGTAGTACAAAAAAAGAAGAAAAAACAATTATGAAAACGCACACGAAAAAGTACACAAACGCAGACTTTTATAAAGACGGCAAGATTCAACCCGAAATAGCCAAAAAGGCCTACCTCGAAATGCTTGAATCTTATGGAGTGCCATTTAGCAAGACCCTCGCGGCAGGAATCTGGATGACCGATTTTAACCTTGGTGATTTTGAAAACGTAGGTATGGCGGGTATTTTTTGGTTGAACGATTCTGTTCATGGATACTTTGGCCACGAGATCTATCTGCTTCCTAACCAGATGATACCCCAGCATGCCCATTTGGCAACAAAATTTCCTGCAAAATTTGAATCCTGGAAAGTTAACCACGGCTGGTGTTATAACTTTGGCATTGGTGAACCAACGGTTAATCCACCCGTTTTACCAGCAAGCCAAAAGGATTTTATCACCTCACTCAGCTTTGTCCGCCAGGAAGTTGATGAAGTGGTCGCACTAAAACAAATAGAATCTCCGCACTTCCTGCTGGCAGGCGATAACGGTGTGATTATTACTGAATATGCTACCTATCACGATGGTGCAGGTTTGCGCTTTGCCAATCCCAATGTTGTCTTTACAGATATGCTTACACAGAAATAGATAAATTATTATTTACCCAAACTTTTGATGATATGAGAAAATTCAATCACGTGGGTATTCCCACAACTACGCCCAGGAAGGACGAAATCTATGTTGCAGGAATGAAGTTGTTTCTTACTGATTTCAGTAAGAGTGACAACAAAATTGAATTCCTTCGGTTTGAGGCCAACTCACAGATGCCTGATATTTTAAAGACTCATGCGCACATTGCTTACGAAGTCCCAAATCTGGTAAGCGCCATGGAAGGTAAGAAAATTGTCCTTGAACCTTTTCAGGGTGGCGAAGGACTCATGTGTGCGTTTATTGAGGAGGAAGGTATTGCTATTGAATTAATGTGTTTCGATAAAAATTAATTATACTATGATTACAAAATTTATCAATTCAACAGACGAGATAACTCGTGAAACCCTTGAGGGCTATGTAATGGCATATGCCGACAAGGTTAAACTTGGTGGAGAAAATATCATTGTACGCGCCGTCGCCAAAAGTACAGACAAGGTGGCAATTGTCACCCTTGGCGGGTCAGGACATGAGCCTGCGCTTAGCGGTTTTGTGGGTGAAGGAATGTTGGACTGTTCGGTGGTGGGTGATATCTTCGCTGCTCCGGGTGCTCAGCGCCTGTTTCAAGCGCTCCAGCTTTTCAAACGCGATGCCGGAATTTTGCTGGTTGTACTTAACCATTCTGGTGATGTAATGAGTGCCAATATGGCGGCTCAACTGGCTGAACGTGCTGGTATAAAGGTTGTCAGGCTATTGACACATGATGATATCAGTGCCGGATTAAATGCAGCTGATGAGGATTGTCGCGGCTTGGCTGGATGTATCCCACTGTATAAAATTATTGGTGCTGCTGCCGAACAGGGCAAGAGTATTGAGGAAATACAGGAGATTGGTGAAAGGTTTATTAAACAAGTTGCCACACTGGCCGTTGCCATGCGCTCTTGTACACACCCGCAGAACGGGGCTGTCATTGCTGAACTTCCCGATGGGGAGATTGAAATTGGAATGGGACAGCACGGTGAAGGCGGCGGTGGTCGTCAAACGCTAACTTCTGCTGATGATGTTGCCACCCAGATGATTTCACTCCTGATGCGCAAACTTCATCCAGTGAAAGGTGATAAAGTGTTGTTGTACATCAATGGTGTAGGAGCAACAACACATATGGAGATGAGCATTATTTTCCGCAAGGCTGCAATGATACTGGCAGAGGCTGGTATCCTGTTGGTCGACGGGAAGATCACCGAATTTCTTACTGTTCAGGAGCAGGCTGGTTTTCAGATGATACTTGCCAAACTGGACGCCGACCATATTGAACTTCTTAAAAACGAACCTTCCAATGCCCCTTACTGGGTAAACATCGGACAAAAATATTAAGAAGAAAAGGCCAGATTATGAATATGTTATCAACTGATCAGTTCCGGGCTATGCTTGAAGCCGCTTTGCATTCTGTCAAGGAGAAGTCTGACTACTTCTCCGGGCTGGATGCAATTACCGGAGATGGCGACCACGGCACAGCGATCGTTGCAGCAATGAATGCCGCAGTGGAAGCCTCGCGTGGGGTATCCGACTTTAAAACCATGTTTAATGACATGGGATTTAGTGTGATGCTCAACACAAGTGGTTCAACAAGTACGCTTTTAGGGGGTTTTTTCCTTGGTATGGCAGATGAATCAGCGGGAACCGTGATTGATGCTGCTGCGCTCAAAACTATTTTTAAAGGGGGCCTGACAGGAGTGGCTAAAAATACCAAAGCAGTAGTGGGCGACAAGACAATGATGGATGCCCTGATTCCTGCTGTTGAGGCGATTGCGGCATGTGATTCTGAAGATATCAAAGCGATACTTTCTGCCGGTGCAGTTGCCGCGCGTGCCGGTGCCCAGTCCACGGTGGCGATGACGGCCAAATTTGGCAGGGCACGCAATTATGGTGAACGATCAATTGGATCAATTGATGCGGGAGCATCATCATGGGCAACGATTATTGAAGCATTTTCAAACACAATTTTTTAAAATAAGCACAAAACTTTAATATCAATTTACAATGGCAGACGCAGACGGAATCAAGGGAAATAACGACAAAGACTATGGAATTGGAATACCGGTTGAAAGCACCGGTTTTTTCCTCAAAGGACTTAATAATTGTGACTGGGGGATTAAAAACCGCATGTCGCGGATATTCAACCCCAAAACCGGACGGACGGTTATGTTGGCTTTCGATCATGGTTATATCATGGGACCAACTTCGGGATTGGAGCGTATTGATTTGTCGATAAACCCGCTTATTGAATATGCAGATTCACTGATGTGCACACGGGGGGTGCTTCGCTCGGTTGTCCCTCCGTCATCCAATAAACCCATCTGCCTTCGCTATTCTGCCGGAAGCAGCGTACTCACTTACCTTAATAATGAATGTACGATTGACGTTGAGGATGCAATCCGCATCAATGCATCGGCGATGGCTGTGATGGTGGCCATTGGTGATCCGCTTTACGAAGCGAAGACCATTGAAAATCTGGTTAAAACAGCTGATTATGGTTATAAGTACGGTATTCCGACACTTGGTGTGACAGCCGTTGGCAAGGATATGGCACGCGATGCACGCTATATGGGAACAGCAACCAGAATTTGCGCCGAAAATGGCGCAACCTTTGTAAAGACCTACTATTGTGAAAATTTCGAACAGGTGGTGAATGGTTGTCCTGTGCCTATAGTCATTGCCGGCGGTAAAAAACTTCCTGAGATTGAGGCACTTGAACTTTGTTATATGGCAATTAACGATGGAGCATCAGGTGTTGACATGGGACGCAATGTGTTCCAGGCAGAGCATCCGGTTGCCATGATACAGGCTGTTCGGGGTGTCGTTCATGGCAATCTTACACCAACACAGGCTCTTGAACTATACAACGACTTAAGAACGTAACAAAAAAATCACATGAGACCTCTCCCAGCGATTTGGACGGAGGGTTTCATGTGAAAAAAACCATTATTCCCATGAAAAAGCTATTAAGTACAATAGTTCTTTTGACCGCATTTATCGGTGTCATTGCACAATCCGATCTACCTGTGAGCAGCGACACAGCGTGGCTCAATGCAGCCAACGTCCGCATGGCCTTTGAAGATATGCGTAAAATCAAGGGATACAATGCTGCTAAATATGAGCCTAAAGTAAAAGAACTTGAAGCCCTCTGCAGCCGGGGATTTGCCGGAGCAGAGAAAAAAAATGCAGTTGTCCGTGCAAATGCAGAAAGAGCTGTTGCGCTAAAGCGTGAAATTTTAATGTCGAACCCGCTTCTTGATGGCGATAAGATTATCGTTGGCCGGTACCGGTTGGACGATAAGGCGCGCCAGGTAAATTCCAGTGAACTGGGAACGCAAAGCAATAATTGGTCAAATCAAACCTCAGCAAGGCGCGATGGTTTTAATGCGGAGATTGCCGAACTAAGCGATTTGCGTGGAAGTATCAAAAGCAGAACAATATATAAACCATCCAATGGTTCTCCGGTTGCTGATTTAATGCTTCACTGGGATGGTGATCGGATTCTTTTTTCGGCTACAGACGAAAGGTCGAGATGGAATGTATTCGAGGTGAAAACGGACGGTTCCGGGCTTCACAAAGTGATCATTAATAACGAACCAGACCTCGAGTTTTTTGATGCAACGTATCTGCCCGATGGCCGTTTTGTTGCAGTTTCAAATATTGGTTACCAGGGTGTTCCATGTGTAAACGGTAGTGCTGCCGTTGGCAACCTGGTGAGTTACAATCCAAAAGACAATTCCTTACGCCGGATGACTTTTGACCAGGATGCCAACTGGCATCCCAATGTAATGAATAACGGTCGGCTGATGTATGTCCGATGGGAGTACACCGACCTTACACACTACTCTTCCCGCATGGTCATGAATGCCAATCCTGACGGGACAGAAACCCGGGCACTCTATGGTAGCGGTTCGTGGTTTCCGAACAGTACCTTCGACGTGAAACCTATCCCGGGAGGTAATTCGACTTTTGTCGGCATTATTTCCGGCCACCACGGTGTTGTACGTGCAGGGCGGATGATCGCCTTTGATCCCGCAAAAAGCAGGAAAGAAGAGAAGGGAATGACCAATGAGTTCCCGTTCAGCAAACGTCCCATTATCCCTATTATTTTAGATATGATGGTTGATAGCGTTTGGCCCGAATTTATTAAACCTTATCCTATTAATGATAAATATTTCCTCGTAGCAGCAAAACTGGATCCGAAATCGCTGTGGGGTATTTACCTGATTGATACCTTCGACAATATGACCCTTATCGCTGAATACGAAGGCGAGGGGTTGATTCAGCCTATTCTTGTTGAAAAGCGCCCGGTCCCACCTATTATTCCCGATAAGATAAAACCCACAGATAAAAATGCAACGGTCTTTATCCAGGATATTTACGAGGGAGAGGGACTACCCGGGGTACCGCGCGGAACAATCAAACAGCTTCGTGTGCTGGCTTATGAATATGCCTACCTGAATTCTCCTTCCAATCATACAGCACAGGGAATTCAGAGCGGCTGGGATATCAAACGTCTTCTTGGGACCGTTCAGGTTGAGGAAGATGGGTCGGCTATATTTAAAGTTCCTGCAAATACCCCAATATCCCTTCAGCCACTTGACTCAGAAGGACGCGCTGTTCAATGGATGCGGAGTTGGTTTACTGCTATGCCGGGAGAGATTGTTTCATGTGTTGGTTGTCACGAAGCCCAGAACTCAATGCCAATTCCTAAACGTGTAATCGCATCAAGGAAGGCTCCAATGCCAATCGATAAGCCGGAGGGAGGAGTTCGTTCCTTTACATTCGACCTTGAGATTCAGCCTATTCTCGACCATGCCTGCGTTTCATGCCATAAAGGCGACGGGAAACCCGATTTCCGTGGCGGTGTAATTGTAGAGGATTCCCCGGCAACCAAGGGGCCTTTGAAATTATCGACAAGTTACCTGGCTTTGCATCCTTTTGTAAATAGGCAGGGGCCGGAGGCCGATATTGCGGTAATGAGACCCTACGAATATCATGCCTCTACCAGCGAAGTTGTAAAGATGCTTAAGCGCGGACACCATAATGTTACTCTTTCAGATACGGAATGGCGTACGCTTTATAACTGGATTGACTTTAACGCTCCTTATCATGGCGCATTCATTGCAATTCCCGAAAAGTTCTATAATACTGATGATCAGATTGCCCGGCGAATTGAGCTGACCAATAAATATGCCAACAATTCAGGCGTCGACTGGCAGAAGGAGATTAACGATTACACCCTGTATCTTGAAAAGAAAGGTAAAGAGGCTCCTCTTAAACCTGCGCCTGAAGCTAAACAGAAATACAAAGAGGTCAAAGTTAAAGGTTTTCCATTCAAGGCATCGGCTGTTGAACGAAAGAGCGTTGAAATTTCTCCAGGTACAACAATTAATTTTGTCAGAATTCCGGCCGGAACTTTCGCGATGGGCAATAATATACACGGTAAACTAAATGCTCCTTGCTCGAAAGTCAAAATCGATAAATCCTTCTGGATGGCGGAAACTGAGCTCACAAACGAACAATACAGGGTAATTTTCCCTGAGTATAACAACCGCTATATTGCGCAGTTCTGGAAAGACCATGTCAGACCAGGTTACGATGCAAACCGGGCAACTCAACCTGTTATACGTATCTCGTGGATTGCCGCAATGGACTATTGCAACAGGCTCAGCAAAAAGACGGGGCTTAAAGTAACCCTTCCGACCGAGGCACAATGGGAATGGTCTGCTCGTGCAGGCACCGAGTCTGACTTTTGGTTCGGCAATCTTAACGCTGACTTTGCACCCTATGAAAATATGGCAGACAAACAGCTTTCGAAGATGGCTGTTTCTGGGGTGGACCCGCAGCCGGTGAAAGAGGATAATCCGATTTTCAAGTTTTATGACTATCTGCCACGCGACCGTTCGGTAGATGACGGAAATATGATTATGACCGATGTTGCTAAATATAAGGCTAATCCATGGGGACTTTATGATGTTTACGGTAATGTGGCAGAGTGGACACGTAGCGACTATGCTCCATACCCGTACAATGGAAATGCAATACCGGGATCCCACATGAAGGTAATTCGTGGTGGGTCGTGGATTGACCGTCCCAAGAATTCTACCTCTTATACCCGGAACTTCTACTATGAATGGCAACCAGCGAATAATGTCGGGTTCCGAATAATATTGGAAGATTAATTTAGGGAGATTCAAAATCAGATGAGAGCCCCGGATGGGCAAAACAACTTTCATGGGGCTCTCATTTTTTAGTTGTCTACAGCTTTTTTCTTTCTTTAATTTTTGACTTGATTTCTAACGTATTTTGTTCGCTAACTAACTATAAAAAAAACTAGTCCATGAAACTACTTCAACGCTTCGTTTTTACATTGTTAGTATTGTTGCCTACTTGCCGGGTAACGGCACAAACCCGTGATGTCGATTTAATAAACCGTCTCAAATTTTATTCTTACAGGCAATGTCGGATGTCGGTTGAGCAAATTCAAAAAGATTTCCCCAAAATATATTCAGCACCTCCGGGTTGGGAAACCACCCTTGAGCAGTTAGATCAGAATAGGGCATCTATTATTCGGCGAATAGAATCAGGTGAAAAACAGGCTCTGAATGATGCAGAGAAATTACTCGCATCAATTGATGCGCTGTTTAAAGAAAATCCTTTGATTAAAGATAAACGGATTATTGGTGTGCGCCGAAATTTGGGCGATAAAGCCAGATATGCCACAGGAGGGGTCTTAGGAGTCGGGCCATCCAACTTTCAGAATAATTCGGAGTTGAGGGGAAATGGATGGGATAACCAGTTGGTTATGATAGTAGTGAATGGTGCCGAAAAGGGAATAAAAACACTTTATACGCCTGATTCAGATGTTCTTATTTCCGATATCGAAGCTCACTTCGACGGTAATCGTATTTTGTTTTCGTCGATTGGAACAAACAAACGCTGGCATCTTTTCGAACTGGATGTGAAAACCCGCAAAGCGATGCAGGTAACTCCGGAGGCATACAAAGATTTCGATAGTTTTGATGGTTGTTATACACCTGATGGTCGGTATATTTTCTGTTCTACCGGTACGTTTTTCGGTTTACCCTGCACCGATGGTGGAAACAAAATGTCGGGGCTTTTTATGTACGATCCCAAAAGTGGAAAAACACGTCAGTTAACCTACGATCAGGATAGTAACTGGGGACCGGTTGTAATGAACAATGGTCAAATCCTTTATCAGCGATGGGAATATGCCGACCTTCCCCATTCCAATTCACGGTTAATGTTTACCATGAATCCTGACGGAACTTCACAACGTGCCTATTATGGATCAAACTCTTATTTCCCGACGGCTTTCTTTAATTCACGCCCGATACCGAACCATAGTAGTGCAATCATTGGTACTGCCGGTGGGCATCACAGCATTGCCCGTGCTGGCAGGCTTTTGATTATCGATCCCCTGGTAGGTGAAAAGGAAGCCGAAGGGGTCACCGCAGAGATTCCTCATCATGGCCTTAAGGTCGAAGCGATCGTCAGAGACCGCTTGCCTGATGGCATTTTCCCACAATTCTTACAACCCTACCCGCTGAGTGATAAATATTTCCTTGTTTCAATGAGGGCCACCGAAAAATCGCTCTGGGGCTTGTATCTTGTTGATATATACGATAATATAACGCTTCTTGCTGAAGAAGAACATTGCGCTTTTGTTGAACCGGCTCTGCTTGAAAAACAAAAATCGCCCCCAATTATTCCTGATCGTGTGAATCTTACTAGTGATAAGGCAAATGTCTTCATCCAGGATGTTTACATGGGCGACGGCCTGAAAGGTATTCCGCGCGGTACCGTAAAACGTTTGCGGGTCGGAACTTATAGCTTCAGTCCGCTGGGACAGGGTGGACTTTTGGGGACAATCGGAATGGATGGTCCATGGGATGTCAAACGGATTATGGGGACTGTTGATGTTGAAGCTGATGGTTCTGCCATGTTCACGATACCTGCCAATACCCCCGTTTTCGTGCAGCCGCTCGACAGCGAAGGAAAAGCACTCCAGGTTATGCGTAGCTGGTTCACGGGGATGCCCGGCGAGACGGTTTCCTGTATCGGTTGTCATGAGTCGCGCAATAGCATTCCTGCACCAAAACCAAGCATGGCATCGAGGAAAAAACCGCAGGCTATCAAAGAATGGTATGGCAAGGAGCGCGGCTTCAGCTATCGGCATGAGGTTCAACCTGTTTTGGATAAATACTGTGTCTCATGCCATGATGGTTCTAAATCGGATCGCCCTTATCTGAAAGGGGATAAAATGATAACAGACTATTCATCACAGATTTCCGGCAGTGCAAGCAGGAACATCGGAGGTGGATCCTTTACCCAATCATATGCGAACCTTCACCGCTTTGTCCGCCGTCCCGGAATTGAGAGCGATATCAATATGCTCGTTCCGATGGATGTTCATGCCAACCAGACAGAGTTGATGCAGATCATCAATAAGGGTCACCACAACGTGGTTTTAGACAAAGAGGCGATCGAAAAACTTTCGTGCTGGATAGATTATAATGCACCATTCCATGGCCGTCGCTCAGATATTCCGGGCTATTCAAGAACAGAACAGGGCATTGTGCTCCGCGAAAAATACCGTGAGATGTTCGGAGTTCCGAAGACCGATTTTGAGACGCTACCTGAAATTCCTAAAGATATTATCCCTGTTATGTTTCATCAGCGTGATTCAGAAAAAGGAGAAACTTCGCTTCCCGGGTGGCCTTTACAGGATGCAACCAAAGCCCAGTTAGCGTTGGGATATTTCCAGATGACCATACCGGTGGCTGACGGAATTACCCTGGAGATGGTTAAAGTGCCTGCCGGACAGTTTATTATGGGGAGCGGGCTGAACCCGGATGAAATGCCAAAAACAAAAGTTAAAATTGAAAAGAGCTTCTGGATTGGGCGGTTCGAGATCACCAATAAACAGTTTCGTGCCTTTGACGCGGCACATGATAGTCGCGACGAATACCGGCATGGTTACCAATTTGGGCGAAAAGGTTACTCAATGAATCATCCTGACCAGCCTGCAGTTCGTATTTCATGGCAACAGACCATCGGATTCTGTAAATGGCTTTCTGAAAAGACAGGGAAGAGTTTTTCGCTTCCGACCGAAGCCCAGTGGGAATGGGCAAGCCGGGCTGGAAGTGCAGATGAATACTGGTTTGGAACATCAGGGTCAGATTATTCCAACTATGCTAACCTGGGCGATATTACCCTTAAGGAATTTGCAGCATGTACGGCCTACAAGAACTACGAAAGTGTGCGCATTATTGACAACGCCAACAAATTTGATGACTGGGTGCCGCGTGATACGGTTTTCAACGATGGGGGTTTTATTTCAGAACAAGTCGGGCGATATCGGCGTAGTCCATGGGAATTGTTTGATATGCACGGCAATGTATGGGAATGGACACTCTCGAAATATAAGCCATATCCATATAATGAGGCCGATGGGAGAAATGAAACAACCAAAGATGAAGTGTCACAACGGGTAGTACGTGGCGGTTCATGGTACGACCGTCCTTTTCGTGCAACCTCTTCCTACCGGTTGTTTTATCGCGATTACCAGAAAATCTTCAATGTCGGATTCCGCGTGGTGATGACAGAAGATTGAATTTATTTCGGATAGCTAAATATTATTAGGCATTTCCAAAATTATTTAATTGTTTAAAAAATGAAAAAGATTGTATTTAGGAGTATGTCATTTTTGCTTTTGATCCTGCTTTGCAGCGTGGGCACTGCTCAGGAAAAGTTATTAATTGGTGGTTGCAACTGGGATAAAGTGGCGATTGTTGACAAAAAATCTAACAAGATTGAATGGACACACCAACTCCAAAAGGGAGATGATTGCAACGATGTGGAGGTAACCAAAGCCGGAAATATCCTTTATGCGTACAAAGGAGGCGCCCGCCTTATCACAAAAGCGCAGGAGGTAATCTGGGACTATAAAGTTGAAAAGGGACAAGAGCTTTATACCGCCACCGAATTGTCTTCGGGGGAATACCTTTTGGCAGCCTGCGGCACTCCCTCCATTATCATTACCCTAAACTCGAAGGGTGAAAAAATTAAGGAGCAGCACTTTGATTCGGGAGTGTCCAAAGTGCACGGCCAGTTTCGTCAGATTCTGCCAACAAAGAATAATACTTTTATCATTCCATTAATGGGCAAAGGAGAGGTGATAGAGCTAACACAAAACAGTGAAGTAACCAGAAGGGTTAAAGTAGGTGGTAATCCATTTTCGGTTAAGATTATGCGTGACGGAAACTGGCTGGTCGGCTGTGGTGATGGACACAAACTAATGATTGTTGATCCACTCAGACAAATTGTCAAAGACAGTATTATTTCTTCCGACATTTCAACTGCATCACTCCTGTTTGTGGGTGAAATTCATCGTTACCGCAACGGGAATACAATCATTTCGAACTGGAACGGGCACAGTAAGGACAAATCTCAACCCAAGTTAATTGAGATTGATTCAAAAAACCACGTTGTATGGACGCTTGCACCCTCAGAACAGATTGCAAATATTTCTGCATTGTACTCGTTCCGAACAAAGAGTAACCGGCATCATGTTCCAAAATATATTCGTTAACGGATTCATTCCATTGTTGTTAAGCACTACATTTTCAGGTAGTGCATCAAATCAGGCAAAAGAAACAGCATCGCTTTTACCCGAAGCTTCAAGTACGACTCGATGGCTGCCAAAGAGGCAGGTGTCACATTACCTGTACGTTAGTTGACAAGATTAATAAATTGATGCCTTAAACTTCACAATTCCAATCGGCCCCTCCCAACGAAGGCCAGTGCCATTAAGCAAAACCTTTGCATTTGAGGCTTTGTCAACTGATTTGACTTTCAGTCCACCTGGTAAACGGATGTGCAATACCGTCCAAGCAGCAGAGGAGTGTTCAGCAAAGCTCACTTCACCTGTCACCAGAGATTCTGTTGAATAGTACTGCATTTGGTAAGAGATCATTCCGAAATGTGTACATGCTCCTGAAATACCGACCGGTTTTCCTGAACCGAGCCAATCGCGATCCGTCCCAAGGGCAAGGTTCAGTCCGTTGCCGCTTTCCATAACGAGTATGTCGCGAATAATACGAACCACTGCTACTGGCGTCCAAAGGTGTTGGCGGTCACCCGCGATCTTTGTTGTTCCCGGCTCTTCTCCCCGCTCTTCACACCAGGTGTAAAGTGGTGTTCCATGGTTGAGTGTCGAATAGAGATACCTGACCGCGGCATCTCCATTACCCCTTACCAGATGAACTTCGGCAACATTATCCAGGGTGATGGCAACCCAGGCACCATCGGGCATCCAGCCAGTATGGAGTGGTTGACCGCCTTTGCTCATATTTTCCTCAATCTTCCGTAAGGTGCCGGTGACCAAATCGTGATCAGGTGGTAACAATGCGCATGGTGTCAAGATATTGAGAACTCCCCAGCGACTGCCTGAAGTTTTGCCGGGCATTCCAGGAATCCATCGATAATCTTTTTCCTTAATTGCACCCCGGTCAAGTGCTGTTAGCAAATCACGGTAGGCGGTACTGTAGATACTCTTCAATTCTGTAATATCACTGGTAATACCGAGGATATCAGCTACTTCGAGTGAACACCTGTCTGCATAGACCGACCAGATGTTGTGCGGAAAGAAAACACCATAGTCGTCTTCGTCGTTCTTGAGCCCACAGTCGCCAAATCCGCGTGGCATCAAGCCGTATAACAGAGAAGTTTCATTACGATCTTTTCGCATCCGAACCCGCTGTCGCTCTTGCCACCGTGAGCTGGCAAGCATACGCGGATAGACCTGAGCCAAATAGTGTTTGTCGCCTGTCAACCGGTAGTGTTCTATTATTGCCCATGATTTTATACCAATACAGGCCCAAAAGGTATGGCACCATCCCTTTTTGTCTGCCCAACAACCGTCTGTTTCCTGCATTTCAATCGCGGTTGAAGATTCGGCCACCGACTCCTTATGGAGTCCATTCTGATCCAATGCAATGGCAACAATAAGCGGCTCACCGGAGTTGCCCGCACGATATCCTTCCGTTCCGGGAACACCAACGATGTGACCTTCCGAGAGCGGTTCGCGCATAATGAAGAGATCTGCAAGACAAGCCTGATAGGCATTAGTTACACCGATATCAGGAATGTTCAGTCTGCTCGCTCGTCTCAACAGGTCGTGCCACTCTTTCCTGCCTTGTTCCATCTCAAGCATCCAGTCATGTTTGCGTAGAGTGGGCAGGTCATCGGAATAACCCTGATAGGGACGCACGATCCAGCCTTGGCGCTTTTCACCCGGCTTCACATTCCATACAAGTATCATTTTTTTAGATCCGGGTGGTAATCCGTCTGACTGAAGTGAATAACTATCAGCGCCTAATCCGAGGATCAGCACGCGATCGGCCCGTTCATTCCATCCGGCCACGAGGTTGTCGCCGACATTATGTCTTGCATCAATCCAGGCGGGGTTCTCACCCCAACTGCCTGAATCGCAGCGCAACATAAACTGATGGGAGTTTGTATCTGTGTTTTTAATTTCTATATGAACTAACGCTGCTGTCATTCCCGACAGCACATCCATCTTTAAAGAACCGAATGGGTCTTCATAGGTGTTTTCCAATCCTGGAAGAATATCATCAAGCCTTTTCCAACGACTATTAACAAATTCCTTGCCGTCAATTTGTGGGGTGATAGTAATACGCCACGAAGTACGCGGTGTCATAAATGCCAGAGGCGGAAAGTTCGACATCGACAAATTATCATAAGACCAAGAAATTTTCAGGCTTCCCGGCAGAAGATCCAATAGCGTCCGGTCGCTTGCATCGGGTCGGCCCACGGTGATACGGTGTGGCGAAGAGAACGCGTAGGAAAAATCAACTTTTGTTGCTCCATCCCCCTCCCGATAGTTCAGGTCGGGAATGTCAGGAGTCGGATTCATCAAAGTTGTATGTTTTGACATGGTTAAATCGTTAGCGAATGCACCGACCGTTCCAAAGGCTGCTGCGCCGGCAACCGCTCCCGCACTGATCTTTAAAACTTTACGACGGGTAATGCCCGCTGATACTTGTTTGCTATTCATTTTTACACAAATTTTATTATGAATTGAATTGAATTGAATTGAATTGAATTGAATTGAATTGAATTGAATTGAATTGAATTGAATAATTCCCGTTGGATGAGATAAGCAGCGAGAGCATACATGACCTTTCCAACGTGTTATTAAAGATACCTAAAGTAGTACTATCATGGTTAATTGAATTCGATTTTTTTGTCAGAATTTTGCAGTAGAGGAAAATATTTTTCTTTCTCATTACATCGTGAAATTTGTGTCGCAAAATATGCCTGCATACCAGGAAGCCATACAACCATAGTCATCGTCTATTTCTTCGAGATAACCGTCGGGTGTTGCTTTGTAAACCCGGTCGAAAATTGGTTCCGGGAAAAAGTTGTGCGTGGCATATTTCTGAACGATCGGCTCGGTGAGGATTTTGTGCACCCATTTTTGGGTCAGCCACGGTGAGTCGCCCTGGTTGAATAAAAACGTTTACTGAAGATCAATCTGATTACCGACAGTGTGTGCTCGCGCTGTAAAACATTCCGCCATTACACTGCACACCTTTCAGGTTTCTCCAAGGGGTAAAATCCTCCGGCAAAAGTTACAACAACCGCTTTCCAGGGAGATTCCTTCCTGAGCATGCGGACTACATCCCTGGCCCTTTCAATACTTCATTATGCTCGTACCTTTATTCATAAATTCGTTGGCGGAACAAATAGTATGTTGATTCTGTTGCAATGGTATCGTTCAGATTGAGCATACACAATGCGCATATAACCAGCAGATTAGAATGACAGTGCTCATACAATTGTACGTCACTCAAGCCATGAGCTTCTTTAAGTATAACAGTATCGGGAGATTCACGTTATTGGGATACGTTACCTGATCTGCTCAGAGCAGATACAAACTTTGGAAGGGCACGAAAAGCTACATTTTCACCACTTTAAAGATGGAGACTTGTTTGCTGAATACAAATCGTAAGAGATAGGCTCCGGGTATGAGGCCATAGGTGGAGGCGCTAAGTTGGCCCTTGTATACTCCCTCGACCTGTGGCTGATTATTAGCTATTGAGCCGATAAATTTGCCTGACATATCATAAAGCTCGATAGTAACAGTCAGTGGTTCAGATAACAGGTAGTCATAAGTTAGATTTTCGGTGAATGGATTCGGGGCGATCACTACTTTCACCTCCTCATTTCCAAGTTGAACCGGCTTGGACTGAGCCAGCAATCCCGGATCAATAATTGCACTCTTTGGACTAATCTGTTGCGTATTGGTACTTGCCGATTTAGTTACAACGGGTGCTCCCCCATTTGCGCTTGTTTCGATGGTATTGATCGTGAGCACCGGATATCTAAAGCCAGGGGCATACCAGCTGTATTTCAAAATAGTAATATCCGTTGTTCCGCAAGTATTGAGTTGCAATCCCTTTTTTATGGATTTAACGCGAAGGGTTCCTTCGAGTACCCGATCGGGCAGGATTAAAGTGCCATTGGCATCTGCTGTAACTTCATGGTCTCCGAAAAATTCAATAGGGCTAATCCCATCGTACAAGGCCTGACCAACAAAATGATCCGTGAAATGATCGCCAAAGGAGAAGGGATATTTCATTTTCAGGACCGGGTCAGAATACCTCATCACCAGCTTCTGTTCTGTATTCACATACCCAAGTTCCTCCAATCCTTTTTCGGATAAGTTCATGCAGAAGTTGTAACCGTTTTCAAGCAGTGAGATGTTATAATCGGCGACACCGTTCAATTTTGGCAAGGAGGCAGCCTGAAGCGTGCTCGGCTGATCCTTTCCTGTTAACTGCATTTTCGAGAAATCCCAAATTTGGCCTGCTCCGGCATTACCCGGATCTACAAATTTAATTTCCTGGTAGGTATTTGTGTCACAGATCAGAAGAGAATTATCCGGGTAGTTCACAATCGTTTGAGACTTCAGTCCAACTGATGAAAGAAGCAATAATAAGATGGTAAAAAGCCTGGCTTCCATAGTAATTTTTATTAATAAAACAGTTTGATGATGCAAAGCTAAAATTACATTTTTTTTAGAAATATAGTTTTTAATTAGCATGTTATATCATTTTTTTGGGTCGTAAATGCCAATCTCCAGCGCTTGCTTCATACACCATCTCACCAACCAGAATATTTACAGTTCCTTCAAGAACATAACAGATTTCATCAAAGGTCTTATGCAAGTGCGGTGGTGCTCCAAGATACCCTGGTTTTAGACTAGGTTCGAGTTGAACACATATTTGGTTTTATGGAACGGAGCATGAACGGCATGTATATATGGTCGGTCGGCATACCCAGGGCTACTGCTATCATTGGGCTAATGAACTTGACTTACAACATTTTCAGATATGAGCAATTAGTAAGATAATCAAATCACTGAATATCAACACAATAAAAGAAAAAAACAATAAAAAAAGTATTTGTCCGGAATCGAAGCCATTCTTTTCAGTATTTTTCCAATCAAAATTAGACGGAACTTATTTTGGATGAAATGCTGTAGGAGAATATGCGGCTCTGCTTCTCAATAAATTTTTAAAAACGAATTTTTAGAACCTACTATAAGTTAAATAAAGGAATTTATTTTAGCTTCAGATTTAGCTTTCCAGATATAAAATCCAATAAGACAGGAAATTGCCGTAACAGTACCTGCTAAAACAGAAATGAAATACGACAATCTAAACCCTTCAGGAGCGAATAAAAGATAACTTGTGATTACAACAGTCATAAACAGTGCTGGAATAAGTGTGATCCAGTAGAATTTCTTTTCCTTTGCCAGATAAACGGTTATAGCCCAAAGTACCACCGTTGCCAAAGTTTGGTTCGACCAGGCAAAATACCGCCAGATTACTGCAAAATCAATTAAAGTTAACCCATAGCCAGCAGCAAATAAAGGAATACTTATTATCAGACGGTTTTTAATCTGGCCTTGTTTGAATTTCAGGAAATCAGCGACAATTAATCGGGCACTCCGAAAAGCGGTGTCGCCCGAAGTAATGGGAGCAGCCACCACACCGAGTAACGCAAGCGCACCACCAACACGTCCCAGCAGTGAGTTTGAAATTTCGTTCACTACAAAAGCAGCGTTTCCTTTTTGCGCATTCATAATTTCATTGAGCGGACCAACTCCGCCGTAAAATGCCATACCGATAGCTGCCCAAATCAGCGCCACAATTCCCTCAGTGATCATCGCACCGTAAAACACGGCTCGTCCTTGCTTTTCATTTGTAATACATCTTGCCATTAATGGCGCCTGGGTTGCATGGAATCCGGAAATCGCGCCACAGGCAATGGTGATGAACATCATTGGGAAAATAGGAAATTTTCCGGGTTGATCGTGAAAGTTGGTCAGGTTGTCCATTGTCAACTCAGGAATATGGTAGCCTTCAACAAACAAAGCACTGATTAGACCCACTGCCATAAACAGAAGAGCAAATCCAAAAACAGGATAGATTCTGCCAATGATCTTATCGATAGGAAGCAAGGTGGCAAGTACATAATATATAAACACTACCCAGACCCAAAAATTCATTGTTAAACTTTCCGGGGTCAGGCTTTCAAGGATTTTTGCCGGTCCCATGATGAAAACGGCACCAACGATTACCATCAATATTACGGTAAAACCGCGCATAAACTGCTTCGCACCAACACCCAAATAAATTCCAACAATTTCGGGGATACTCAATCCTTTGTGCTTAACCGAAAGCATTCCGGAGAAATAATCGTGCACAGCGCCTGCAAAAACAGAACCCAATACAATCCACAAAAAAGCAACAGGACCCCACATGGCACCGGCCACTGCTCCAAATATCGGCCCCAATCCGGCTATATTCAGGAATTGAATCAGGAAGGTTTTCCACTTGGGCATTGGAACAAAGTCCACACTGTCGTTCATTGTTATTGCCGGTGTTTGCCTCGAAGGATCGGCAACAAAAATACGTTCAGTCAGTTTTCCGTAGAAAAAATAGCCTAAAACGAGAATCGTTATGGAGATTAAAAAAGTAATCATTGGTTTAATTTTCCTTATTTATTGATGTGCATTCTGATAGCAAATTTATAAAAATAGTTTATTAATTGTCACGCTTTACTCTTACGGCAGAGCAAGCACCTGTTTACCTGCAATCAATTTATCTTTCAGGCTTTTGTACGAGATATCCTGAACTGCCAACTCTTTATCAATTGCCAAACAGGCAGCAACCGCTGCTGACTGACCCAAAATCATAAACACCGGTTTCATCCGGATGGGGCCGTAAGCAATGTGGCTCGACGACACACAAACCCATTGCAATCGGTTCAGGAACTTCGCGTTTGGCCAACACATCATTTTCGGTGGTAATTTAAACACCAAGCATCCGCCGGGCTTCGCTGATATAAAGCTGGCGAGACCAGTTGCCATTGTCCGGGAATTCATCCTTGGCCAATCCCCAGTTTTGCATTTCATCATGCACTTCTTTTGGGACATGTGGATCGTTGGACACATAATACAGTAACCCCTTCTGGTAATCTTCGTGCGATTTGATGATCTCCTTCCGGCGTTCGTACGATGCTTCCGGGTAATAGTAATTCATGCCAATAAAATCGCTGCTGAAAGGCATCAATAGTATACTGGTTTTCACTTGCTGAAACGGGCTTATAACTCATTCACTGGTTCTCTGAGCTGGGAATATCGAGATGGCCTTCATCGCTAGGTCTTGCGGCTTTATAGGATAATTAGTGTATGAATGAACCGAAACCTCGTGCGCCGCTACCCAATGAATCCCAACTCGAAAAGCAGATAGCCTAAAATGAAGTGCGATACGGTTACTCCAACAAGGGTTCTGTGTCTAATGTAGAGTAATCCAAAAAATATACCGGCAACAATGGTGATCAATACCGTAGTCCCCGAAAGATGCATGTGCACGACGCCAAAAAGCATTGAAGTAGTCAAAATTGCAATAAGCGACTTGTATTTCCCGGTTAACATCCTTTCTGAGTTGTTCTGTATAAAACCGCGACAAATAAATTCCTGCATAAAGGAGTTCATAAAATAGATAAATAGCTTCACTCCTGTGATGGCTGACAAAAGGAATGGTTGACCCGAAAAGCTACTTCCGGGAGTTTTAATCAAGTAAAGTTTAAGGCCTATCACAAAGAGAGCAATGGGAATTGACACCAGAATACTTTCAGTTAGTGCTCGTTTGCTGCCTATAAATGTTAGTCCCCAATAACTGAGCGGAAATCGGTATTTACGTAAATATAGAAAGATGATTAACCCAGTGCCTGCAACAAAGCTATACGTGATAGCCGTTTGAACGGTGCTGTTTACCCAGGTAGTGGTTAATATTTGCGAAACCAGTATGACATAAAAGCTGAGAAGAATAACCGTTGTTGATAGAAGGAAACCGCTCATCGATTGGAGTTTTGCTGCCTGTTCCAGTTGCTCGTTTTTAGATTTAATCTCATCTATTTTCTGTTCAAGCGAATGCTCGCGTGCCTCAATTTTAACACTCATCATCCCCATTGTCTCTGCAAGATCACGCATCTCATCCGATTCAGAATCAGAGGCTGCAATCTCGTAGATTTTACTGGATGAATTGAAGTCGCCTTTCATAATCATCCAGGCTACATCTTTTAATTTAAGAATAGATGAAGCACTAGTCTCAGGCTGATATTTCTTATCTTCCTGTTCTTCAGGAATATCACCTTTTTGTTTCATACGAATAGATAGAATTTGATATACTAATCCAAAAGTATGAATTTTTATTTTGAATCGCCAGAATTTTTCAGGGTTATCTGGATGGCAACCAGTTTAGTTCCGATTCTTATTCAGGTCTTTTTTATAGTTTTTGATCATTTTGCAAAAGGTCTGATAGGTGTCCTTCTTTTTATTCCATTTATTCATACTTTAGTCCTTTACTATTTAAAGAAAGCTAAAATTCTTCACATGCAATCTAATAGACGTAATTTTCTGAGACAGTCCATCTCCTCGGCAGCAGGAATGGCAGCTGTTTTGATGTTACCAAACGATGTTTTTGGCAATGGTATTCTTCCTGGTTCTATACCTGAAGAGATAATATTGAAACCTGAGGATCGTCCGAAGCCTGAATATTCGATTAAGTTCTCCGTGATCGGCATCAATCATGGTCATATTTATAGCATGGTTGAGGCTTTGATTGGCGGCGGTGGGGTACTGGTTGCCGTAAATGCCAAAGAATCCGATTTGTTGGCCGGTTTCACCAAACGCTATCCCTCAGTTAAAGTGGCAAAAAGCGAAGAAGAAATTCTCGAAGATACTACCATTCAATTGGTTGCAAGTGCCGGTATTCCTGTTGAACGGGCACCGCTTGGAATACGTGTGATGAAATCCGGTAAGGACTATGTGACCGACAAGCCGGGTATTCTAACGTTAAGTCAGCTTAAAGAGGTCAAAAAAGTGCAGAAAGAGACGAAACGTATATATTCGATAGTGTACAGTGAACGGCTGATGAATTCTGCATCAGTAATTGCAGGTGAGCTGATTCTTGATGGTGCAATTGGCAGGGTGATTCAAACTATTGGTCTAGGGCCGCATAGAATGAATCCGGCATCCCGTCCCGATTGGTTTTTTGATCCCAATAAAGCAGGCGGTGTCTTGTGCGATATTGGCTCCCATCAGTGTGACCAGTTCCTTTTTTATACCAATTCTAAGCAAGCGGAAGTTAATTTTTCGCAAATTGCGAATTTCAATACCTCAAAATATCCTGATTATCAGGATTTTGGTGATATGAGTGTCCGTAGTCCGCATGCTACCGGCTATATCCGTATCGATTGGTTCACACCGGCAGGCCTTGCCACCTGGGGAGATGGCAGAACGTTTATTTTGGGTACAGAAGGATATATTGAAATGCGAAAATACATTGATATTGCCGGCAGAAAGGGGGATAATCACTTGTTTTTGGTCAACCAGAATGAGTCCAAACATTTTGATTGTTCCAATGTATTTGTGCCTTACGGCGAACGATTAGTTAGCGATGTGGTCAACCGTTCAGAAACAGCCATGACACAGGATCACTGCTTTCTGGCTACTGAATTAGCTTTAACTGCTCAAAAGATGGCACATAAAATAAATGTTTGATTTTGCTTGACCTCTTCCTTAAAACATTTAGGTATTTTGCACCATCTTTGCATAATCATAAAAAAATGGAATTGTAAATGAAAATAGTCATTGCAGGTGCGGGAGAAGTAGGGACCCATCTGGCCAGGATGCTTAGCGGTCAGAATCATGATATCATATTACTGGACGATGATCCCGAAAAACTTCGAATAGTAGGACATAGTGTTGATTTAATGACGATTTCAGGCTCGGCTCACTCCTTTGTAGATCTGAAAGAAACCGGATTAAGTAAAACAGATCTCTTCATTGCCGTTACAACGTCGGAAGAAAGAAATGTTCTGGCCTGCACAATGGCAAACTATCTGGGTGCCGGTCGTACCATCGCCAGGATCAACAATGCCGAATATCTGCAGGAACGTTATAGGGTGAAACTCAGGGATCTGGGAATTCATGAACTCATATATCCTGAAAGCCTTGCGGCAAAAGAAATCGTTTCATCAGTTAAACTTACCGGAACCAGGCAGTTTTTTGAATTTTCGGGTGGGAAACTGATTCTGATGGGTATTAAAATCAGGGACAATGCCCCCATAGTAAACCATACCCTAGAAGAGCTCGGCCCGAAGATGAAAAACATTGTTGCGGTCGCACTAACACGTGGAGCTGAAACCATTATTCCTGATGGCCAGGACCAGATCGGGAATGGTGATATAGTTTATTTTGTAACGGATTATGCCACACAAAAACAGGTTTTTCATCTGACAGGCAAGGAATTGTATGAAATCAAAAGCATAATGTTCCTCGGCGGCAGCCGTATTGCCCAGAAAACAATGGAAAAATTAGGGGACAGGTACAATGTTAAAGTAATTGAAGAAGATCCGGAACGATGCAACATGCTTGCCGGAAAGTTTGATAATGCTTTGATTATTAATGGTGACGTGCGTAATCTGGATCTACTGAAAGAGGAGGGGTTGGGGAAAATGGATGCCATTATTGCCACTACCGGAAGTTCGGAAATCAACATACTATCCTGTCATCTTGCAAAAATGATGGGCGTAAAAAGAACGGTTGCCGAAATTGAAAATTTCGCCTTGATGAATACGGCTGAAGGCATGAATATTGGTTCGATCATCAATAAAAAACTGATTGCAGCAAGTTACATCTACCGTTTTACGCTCGACGCCGAAATATCAAATGTTAAATGTCTTACTTCTACTGATGCCGAAGTATTTGAATTTATTGCCAAACCAGGTGCGAGGATCACACTGAAACCTTTGAAAGATATTGATTTTCCATCTGATGCAAAAATAGGAGGCATTATTCGTGGTGAATCCGGCCATGTTGCCCAAGGGAGTATGCAGATCCTTGAGGGAGATAAGGTGGTGGTATTTGCCCTTCCAAGCGGAATAAAAAATCTTGAAAAATTTTTCAAATAAATCAGACCAGACCATTTTAAATGAATTTCAAATTAATAATACGGTTGATTGGCACTTTACTTCTGGTGGAAGGGATAGGCATGCTGGTAGCTATGCTTTTGTCGGCATTCAGCAAAGGCGAAGGCGATGACGTGGAGGCATTTGCTGTTTCATCTTTTATCTGCATTTTGCCCGGTTTGATTTCATATTTTTTTACTGCAAAGTATACCAGCAATTTATCGCGGCGCGAAGGATTCTTTGCCGTAACCTTTGGATGGCTGATCATCTCCTTTTTTGGTTCATTGCCTTATGTATTAAGTGGCTATATTCCTACGTTGACCGATGCTTTCTTTGAAACGATGTCAGGTTTTTCAACTACCGGGGCAAGTATTGTTAACAACATTGAATCTTTTCCCAGAGGGTTGCTTTTCTGGAGAGCCATGACCCACTGGCTCGGGGGAATGGGAATAATCGTTCTTGCACTCTCCTTCCTGCCAGCTTTTGGCATTGGCGGTATGCAGCTATACAACGCGGAGTCACCAGGGCTAGCCGTCGACAAGGTAAGCCCGCGTCTTCATCAGACAGCACGGAGAATCTGGCTCGTTTATGTTTTATTTACCGTGCTGGAGATAATTCTCCTGATGTTTGGAGGGATGCCATGGTTCGACAGCATCTGCCATTCATTTGCCACCATGGCTACCGGCGGATTCTCTACCAAACAGGCGAGCATAGGATTTTGGCCGTCACCTTACATTCAATATGTAATTGCCTTGTTCATGATCATAGCAGGAACAAATTTTTCACTTACCTTTCTTGCAGTCACAGGAAAACCATTGAAGCTCTTCAGGGATGAGGAATTTAGGAACTACATCCTCTTCATCATTGGATTCACTGTCATAATCTCGGTTGGCCTCCTGTTTTCAACCGATAAGGGAGTTGAAGAAACATTCAGAAATTCACTTTTTACAGTAGCTTCCATAATAACCACCACAGGATTCGTTACGGCAGATTATTTGAAATGGGCCCCCGTATTAACTATGCTCGTTTTTGCCATGTTCTTTTTTGGCGGTTCTACCGGGTCGACAGGAGGAGGCATTAAAATTATGCGGATAGTAATCCTTTTAAAGAACAGTTACTACGAATTGCGTCGAATGATTCACCCCCACGCGGTAATCC
>JBBQBC010000034.1:0-24258 GCA_038317155.1 Bacteroidales bacterium | reverse complement strand
ATAGGACGCATTGTTCTTGATAACGCTAAAACCATTCAGGTAATCCGTGACGGAGAGCCCTATACGGTGAATATACCAGCAGGATTTCTGGCTAAATTGCTTAAACATCAGTCGCCGGATTTTATTTTTATGCGTGCGCTTTTTATAATAGAAAAGGTTGATAAAGGGTCGGTTGCCGAGGCCTCCGGAATAAAAAAAGGTGACCGTATAATCGGGATAAACGATTCATTGGTTGAATACTTTGACCAGTTCAGGGCCTTATTACCGGTTTATAAGTCGCAGGATGTCACAATAAAGTTATTACGCGAAGCTGATACTTTGTCCTATAAACTGAAAGTGCCTGAAACTGGAATGATTGGGGTTAAAGCAGATTTAATGTCTCAGTTTAATTTCAGTGAAAGGAAGTATTCATTTATCGCAGCTATCCCTGCTGGATTTACCAAGACCTGGAAAGGGGTTGGCAACTACTTCAAACAGCTCAAACTCTTATTTTCACCCGAGGTTAAAGCGTATGAATCGGTGGGTGGGTTTATCACCATTGGCAATATTTTTCCTTCCACATGGGACTGGGCCGCATTCTGGGGCCTTACCGCATTTCTGTCGATTATGCTGGCAATTCTGAATGTGCTGCCTATACCAGCCCTCGATGGCGGACATGTTATGTTTTTGCTCTATGAAATGATTACCCGTCGCAAACCATCTGACAAGTTTCTCGAGTATGCCCAGATTGTTGGAATGGTGCTGCTTTTCGGCCTGCTGATTTTCGCAAATGGCAATGATATTGTGAAGTTGTTCAGATAAATTTCGGATTTCGGATTTCGGTCCCGCACGCACGGGATCGAATTTCGGAATGCACCTATCCATATTCGTTATTAAGCAAAGACTTAAAGCAGAGGTGAATCTGAAATCCGCAACCCGCAATCCGAAATTCGCAATTAGTTTGGTGGTAGAAATGAAACCCAATTTGCCATTTAATTCAAAGGAATGTTAATCATAGAATCTGCAATCTGCAATCCGAAATCCGAAATCCGAAATCCGAAATTCGCAATTAGAAATCCGCAATCAGAAATCTGCAATCCGCAATCTGCCTGACCCACTAATGTTTGCTTCTCAACTAATATGGCATTGGTCACTCGGGCAGGTTAGAAATTAGAAATTAGAAATTAGAAATTTTTCTTATCATCTCTTCTAATCTTCCAGCTTATCCTTCAGCGACTTAAACCCTTGTCCAAGAATTTCATTGGCATCCATAACCGTGAGGAAGGCCTTGGGATCAACTTTGTTGATGAATTCTTCGAGCATAGCCAGTTCGCGGCGGTTAACCACGGTAAAGATGACTTTTTTGCTGCTGCCATTGTACATGCCTTCACCATTCAGAAAAGTGCCTCCGCGGTTCAGATCGTTGATAATTTTATCGCGGATAGCCTCGTGCTGATCCGAGACAATCAGGATAGTTTTCTCGTATGAGATACCCGACAGTACGGCATCGATGACCTTCCCCATAACATAGATGGTAATCCATGAATATAAAGGAATGCGCCAGTCGCCGAAGGCAATAAATCCAACCAGTACGATGACCGAATCAACACCCATCATCAGCTGACCTAAGGGTAGCCTGGTATACCGGGCGATAATCATTGCAATTACATCAGAACCACCCGAGGTTGCCTTTGATTTGAAAATCAATCCAACGCCGGCCCCAACCAAAGCTCCGCCGAAAATAGATGAAAGCAGTGGATCGCTATCAACAAGAGGCTTAAAACCAGAATAATAGGAAAGCAGGTCAACAAAAACCGAGGTTAAGATAAAGCCCACAACTGTTTTGGTCCCAAACCTTGGCCCCAGCACCCGGGTGCCAATGATGGTGAGGGGAATATTGAAAGCAAGGGCTGTCAAACCTACCGGTAATCCGTAAAGGTAGTGAAGCACAATTGAAATTCCATAAATACCGCCCGGTACAATTTTATAAGGGGTAATAAAATAGACATACCCGACCGCTACCAGGAATGTTCCAATAACAATCAGGGTGTATGAAATAAACCATTTGCGGGTAAAAAGCTTCTCTTTTTGCAGGAAAGCCATCTTTCTCTGGAGTTGGGAATTATTTTTAAAAAGGCTAAATCATCATTGAGCTCAGTACAAAAATTCTATTTATTGCCACCAGGCGATGCACTGAGCCTGCCTGATTGCCATCTTGCAGACAGGCCTGTCGAAGTGGCACGAAAACAAAATCCGCCAGCTGGCGGACACCAAATATTATTCATTGATATACAAAGTTTTATGGGACTTAGTGTTTTGGTGTTTTAGTGGCATTCCTTCTTTTTTTTTAGACTAGACTTATTATTACTCGGAAATTTTATCGCGTAACGATTTGAATCCTTCCCCAAGTATTTCGTTGGCGTCCATTACGGTTACAAATGCCTTGTTATCAACCTGATGAATATATTCCTCAAGTATGGCCAGTTCGCGCCTGTTGAGCACGGTAAAGATAATAGTCTTGTCGGAATGGTTGAACATGCCTTTGCCCGGAATATAGGTGCCGCCGCGATTAAGATCGTTGATAATCTTGTCCCTGATCAGTTCAAACTGACTGGAAACGATAAAAAGGGTCTTGTCATAGCTTACCCCCTGCATGGTTATATCAATTACTTTTCCGGTAACGAATATTACAATCCATGAATAAAGCGGAATATGCCAGTCCCTGAAAACGATCAAACCCAGCAGAACAATCACAGAGTCAACATAAATCATCAACTGACCAAGTGGGAGCCTGGTATATTTAGCTATAATCATGGCAACAATATCCGATCCGCCCGATGTAGCCTTTGACTTAAAGATCAGGCCAAGCCCAAACCCGATTAACACACCGCCGAACACACTGGCCATCAGTACATCGTTTGCAAGGCCAAGAGGGTCATTTTCACCGACTACCATCGTCAGCATATCCATAAAAACGGATGTCAGTATAAAGCCAACCACGGTTTTTACTCCAAAGCGCGGTCCGAGAATCTTTACACCTATTATGGTCAGAGGTATATTCAATACAAGACCAAACAATCCGATCGGAATGCCTGTTGGCCAGAATGTAAACAAACCTTTTGTAAGTTGGTGAAAGACAATACCTATACCATAGACGCCCCCGGGTACAATGTTATATGGGTTGATAAAAAACACAAAACCAGCCGCCAGGATAAATGATCCAATAATGATGAGTGTGTAGGAAATAAACCATTTTTTCGAAAAAGGCCGTTCATTTTGTACGAAAGCCATGTTATTATATTGTTAATGAGACGAATAGCAATAATTGAATTTGGTCTGCAAAGGTATGGAGTTTTTTAGAAAAAAGTAGGCCGGGCCGGAAAATTTTAATTTTACTTTAAAAATTCCGGGGTTCGGTGTGACGAAAAAGCATTCTCTTCAGCTATCGCCCCAATGTTGGTGCGCATCTTATTTTCTGATGCGCACCTTTTGCTATTTATTACAATTATGTCTCCTTCTATACTGAAATTCAATAACATGGTGATTTGATTCTCAACTGTAAATTTGGTACGTCCGCGTCAGAAGTTAAGATGCGGACTAGCTGCAATGTTGGTGCGCATCTTATTTTCTGATGCGCACCTTTTGCTATTAATTGTAATTAAGTCTCCTTCTATTTTATAATTTTATAAGATAGTGATTTGATTCACTTTTTCAAATTTGGTACGCCCGCATCAGAAGATAAGATGCGGACTAGCAGAGAAAAAGAAGTTTGCCTGCCAAATTTTAATTTTACCCTGACTATTCCGGGGGTTCGGTGTGTCGGAAAAGCATTTACTTCCGGCATAACCAATTTTTAAATAAGCATTTAATTTCAATACGATGGCTTAAAACTGTCTTAAAATCACAGACTTTCTTCAACAAAAACATCACATTCCTGTTTGATTTCTTCTATATATTAACTGATTTCACTTTTTTAATTTAAGTTTATCAGAATTAAGGTAAAATATTACCTTTGCGATGGGAAAAGAAAAAAAACGGCTAAGCAAAATAAATCGTGAATTTTGAGGTTAATAAATATGCTGCATCTTTTTTAATCATTCAGATTAACATTGCATAGTATGAATTTTCATTTTATTAAAACTTTTTTCTTTGATACCTGATTTTTACTTACAGGTTGCAACTAAATAATGATTTTGGTTTTACTGTACTAAATGCTTGAACGTTTATACAACTTAGCACTTTTACTGTTCGTCTGGATATTGCTTCCCTTTTCAGTTAGCGGGCAGCAGGAGCCCCAGGTAACATTTAATATGTTTAACCACATGGCTGTCAATCCCGGCTATGCCGGATTGCGCAAAGCTATCTGCGTTACCGGTATTGTCAGGGAACAATGGTTCGGGATAGAGGATGCAGAAGGGAATAAAGTTTCGCCTCAAACTTTCATTTTCTCTGGTGATTCGCCCATCAGAATTTTGCGGGGAGGTATTTCGGCAACTGTTATGCAGGATAAAATCGGATATTTTAAAGATGTTTACGTAAAACTTGGCTATGCTTACAATCGCCCTTTGGGTGCTGGTAAGTTGGGAATTGGTTTCAATGTCGGTTTTTTGAATAAATCTTTGGATTTTGCCAAACTGAAGCCGGTTGATGGGGGTGACCCCCTTCTGACCGGAGGCAATGAAAGCACTATGTTTACCGATTTGGCATTTGGCGCTTTTTATCTCGATCCTGAAGGTCTTTATTTAGGATTGTCAGCCACCCAGTTGCTCGAAGGATCACGCAGGCTTGGAACCAGCAGTACAAGTACAGAATTCAAATTGCGCAGGCACTATTATGCAACAGCAGGGTATGAAATTTCTTGGATCAGAAATCCTGCGTACGTATTTATTCCAGGTGTTTTCGCAAAATACGACGGCACAACTTTTCAGGTAGATTTGAATGCCAGACTTGAATACAACCGGAAATTCTGGGGTGGGCTCACATATCGTTTTCAGGAAACTACCGCAGTAATGGTCGGATTTTACGTCAAGGATATCAGTTTCGGGTATGCTTACGACATTCCTCTGTCAAAAATTGGTGGTGCCGGAAGTCATGAAGTAATGCTGCGTTATTGCTTTAAACTTGAGCTTGAAAAAGCAAAAAGGAGTTTCAGAAACACCCGATTCTTGTAAAAGAAATTTGGATGGAATAATTATATTACTATTTTTGTCGGTTCAATAAATCGGGTGAACCTATAATAAAGTTCCGGTCAAACCGTTATTTGCATTAAAATCAGTTACAAACATGAAAAAACTATTTAACTACATTATCGCTGCCCTTATCCTGAGTAGCTGTGGAAATTCAGGAAATGGTGAGCTTGTAGGTGTTTCAAAGCGTGAGAAATTTTACCAGCCCGATCCGTTTGGTATGGCTTACATCCCAATGGGAAGTTTTACCATGGGTGTTGGCGATCAGGATGTGCCGTATGCACATATCAACGATCCGCGGACAGTATCGGTCAGCGCTTTCTACATGGATGAAACCGAAATAACCAACAATGAATACCGCCAGTTTGTATTCTGGGTCAGGGATTCCATTGCCCGCAGAAAATTAGGCGACGTGAAACCGGAAGATTTCCTGATTGAAGAAAATAAAAAAACAGGTGAAACCTATGATCCTCCGTTCCTTAACTGGAAAACTGACCTGAAATGGAATGGTGAAGAGGAGCGTAAAGCATTGTCCGATATGTTTCTGCCTGAGCATGAACGTTATTTCCGGCGCAAGGAAATTGATACACGCAAGCTATTTTACGAATACTATTGGGTAGATTTTAAGGCTGCTGCAGGAAAAGACTTTTCGGCCGGAGACCCGATCAATGCTGGTCTCGCCAATCGTCCACAGGGTTTGAAAGACCGCTCACTCTATGTTCGTAAAGAAGTAATCAATGTATATCCCGATACACTTTCCTGGATTCATGATTATGCTTACGCTTACAACGATCCTATGACCGAGCGTTATTTCTGGCATCCGGCATATGATAATTATCCTGTTGTTGGTGTTAACTGGAAACAGGCTAAGGCATTCAGCATCTGGCGTACCGAATTATTGCGCGCTTACCTCAACAGTAAAGGCAATGCAGTTGTCAACGAATTCAGGCTTCCGACAGAGGCCGAGTGGGAATGGGCTGCAAGGGGTGGTAACTCATTTAGTCCGTATCCATGGGGCGGGCCTTACACCCGTAATGAAAAGGGCTGTTTCCTGGCCAATTTCAAGCCCCTTCGTGGTAACTATGTGGATGACGGTGGACTTACGCCTGTAATTGTTGCTCACTATCCGGCCAACGATTTTGGTTTGTACGATATGGCCGGCAACGTAGCTGAATGGACCAACGATGCCTTCGACGAATCTTCCTATAACTTTACCTGGGACATGAACCCTGCTTACAGTTACAACGCCAAAGACAGCGATCCACCGGCACTTAAAAGAAAAGTGGTTCGTGGGGGTTCATGGAAAGATATCTCCTATTATCTCCAGGTTAATTCCCGCGCTTATGAGTTTCAGGATACTTCCAAGTCATACATTGGCTTCCGCTGTGTTCAGAATTACATGGGACGCCAGAAAGATGATAATCCTGCACGAGCTTCAAAAATTTATAATTAATCCGGGATTACTTTAGTGATTATTTCGGATCAACATTTCGACAATCATATTTTAAACAAACAATAAATCAACTAATTAACACACAACAATCATGGGATTGAATAATTTAGTCAGAGGACGAGGGTTTAGAAACTTTATGGCAAAGCTTTATGGATGGGGAGCAGCCGTAGTAATTATGGGAGCACTGTTTAAAATTAATCACTATACAGGTGCCAACGAAATGCTTATTGTAGGTTTGGGTACTGAGGCCCTGATCTTCTTCTTTTCAGCATTCGAACCACCGCATGTTGAACCTGACTGGAGTCTGGTATATCCTGAATTTGCAGGTCTTTATCACGGTGGCGAATTAGCCAAGGGTCCCAAAGGAAAAACTCCTACCCAGGAACTGGATGGGATGCTGGAAAAAGCCAAAATAGGCCCTGAATTAATGCAAAGTCTTGGGAACGGATTAAGATCATTGAGCGAAAATGCCGGAAAAATGGCCGATATGTCAAGCGCTGCCGTTGCAACCAACGATTACACCCGAAATCTTACCAATGCTTCCAAATCGGTTAACGATTTGTCATTGAATGTTGCCAAGGCTGCCGAATCAACTGCTCAACTCACCGGTACATACCAGCAATCAGCTCAGGCGTTGGCCAAATCGATCGAGAAATTTGATTTTTCGGGTCTCGATAACAAAGCCTACAGCGATCAATTGCAAAAGATTTCCAGCAATCTTGCTGCGCTTAATGCTGTGTACGAACTTCAGTTAAAGAGTTCCAACACCCATGTTGAAGATACCAACAAGATGCATAGCACCATTAATCAGTACGTGACCAACATTAATGAATCAAGTCAGGAAATGAACCGCTACAAACAGGAGCTCGATACCCTTACCAAAAAAGTATCTGCGCTCAACAACGTTTATGGCAATATGCTTGCAGCCATGAATGTGAATTTGAAATAAGGCTGGTTTATTCACGGATTTTCTAATAAAACATTTTAAATATAAATTATGGCTGGATACAAGGAGACACCGCGACAAAAAATGATCGCGATGATGTACCTGGTGTTGACTGCGCTGCTGGCTTTGAACGTTTCTGTTGAAATCATTGAGGCTTTTGTGATAGTAAACAAAAGTATTGAGGGTACCAATGAAAACCTCAAATCAAAAAATGACGAAACTTATGCACGTTTTGAGCAACAGTATCAGTTAAATCAAGCAAAAGTTGGCCCTTTCTGGGATAAATCACAGGAAGCCAAAAAGCAATCCGATGACCTGGTAGCTTTTATCGAGAAGGTGAAATATGATGTTATTGCCAAAAGCGAAGGAATAACAGTAGAAGTAGCGCGCACAACGGAGCTCAGGGACATTGAAGCCAAAGATAAATACGATGAATCAACCAATTATTTTATTGGGAATTCACAGGATGGATCCAAAGGAAAATCCCGCGAACTGAAAGATCGTATCGAACTTTTCAAAAAGGACATTGTGAGCCTTCTTGCAGAGAATGAGCGCAGTTCCATAAAACTCGGACTCGATACCCAAGGCCCTTTCCGGGATGCCAGTGGAGCCAAACAAAATTGGGAGATGCATAATTTCTACCATATTATTCTGGCTGCCAATGTAACCTTTCTCAATAAACTGATTGCCGATGTAAGATCAGTAGAAGGTGATGTGGTTACAAAATTACTCAACTCTGTTACTGCGAAGGATTTCAAGTTCGACGTTTTGAATGCCAAGGTTATTCCAAGTTCAAAACTTGTTTTCAAAGGTGATACTTATGAGGCTGACATTATGGTTGCTGCCATAGATTCAAAACAAGACCCGGAAGTCATCATTGGTGGCCGAAAACTCCCGACCGAAAATGGGGTGGCTAAATACTCTGTTTCTGCCGGAGCTACTGGTTTACAGAAATACAGCGGCACCATTAAGGTAAAAGATCCGGAAGGTAACCTGAAAAATTATGATTTTAATGAGGAGTATTTCGTTATGAGCCCTTCATTGACCGTAGCCCCTATTAAAATGAATGTTTTCTATGCGAACGTTGATAACCCTGTCTCAATTTCTGCATCAGGTATTCCTGAATCACAGATTTCTGCTGATATTACTACTGGCACTATTAAACGTGCATCCGATGGTAAAACCTGGGTTGTCAGAGTTCCGCTCGGACAAAAGGCTGTTGTTACTGTAAAGCACAATGATGGCAAAACCATGCGTAATATGGGTAACGCTGAATTCCGGATAAAACGTGTTCCTGATCCAAAGGCTTACATCGCCAATACCGATGGTGGACCCGTCCAGAAAAGCATGTTACTGGCATCAAGGGCAATTATTCCTAAAATGCCTGAAGACTTTGACTTCGACCTTACTTTTGAGATCGTTTCATTTACCTTTGTGGGTGTTCGCGGTGGTGATACCTATGAGCGCCCGGGTACTGGAAACAGGCTGACAGAAGAGATGCAGACTTTTATCTCAAACAGTAAACGTGGTCAGCGTATCTGGCTGGAAAACATTATGGCCAAAGGCCCTGATGGCAACCGTAAACTTGGTACCATCGGTTTAATTGTGCAATAATTGTTCTTTAAATTACGTTCTTAAATTCCAAACCGGAGGTTCATTGTTGGATTACCGGTTTTGATAAACATTAAATTGATTTTGCCGGGCATTCCGGAGCTTTCAAAGTGAAAACTCAGCAACCATCTTATGGTTTCTGGAAATAAATAAAATAACGGATGAAAAAACTATTTGGTTTTCTGGCTTTTATTCTGTTGATGGCCGGGTTTGCAAAAACAGGTATTTCACAGGTGCTCGACAGCCCTCCCCGCGATGGCATTTACGATAAAAAAGTAACCATCGAGAAGAAACCCATTACCTACCCCTGGGTGCGTGAAGCCGATGTTGTATGGAGCAAACGGATATGGCGTGTGATTGACCTTCGTGAAAAAATGAACCAGTCATTCTACTACCCTGAAGTTCCGCATAATGATCTTCGCAGCCTCATGCAGGTTACGATGGATGCGCTGAAAGAAGGTACAATCACTGCCTACGACGCATCCTCAACTACCGATGAATTTCTGGTACCCCTTACATATCAGGAGATCATGAACCGTCTGGAGCGGATCGATTCAGTTCCTATGCAGCGCCCTTATCCTCCTTACGATTGGTACGACACCGTGATATCTGTTAAATTCAATCCCTCCGATGTTAAAAGATTCAGGATAAAGGAAGATTGGTTCTTCGACAAGCAAAGATCCGTCATGGAAGTCCGTATTCTGGGAATTTGCCCGGTACGTGATAACTTTGATGAAAAAGGCCTCTTCAGGGCTTACGATCCCCTCTTCTGGATTTATTTTCCTGAAGCCCGACCGGTGTTTGCCAAAGCTGAAGTCTTTAACCGAAACAATAGTTCTGCCCGTAAAACTTACGATGATATCTTCTGGAAACGTATGTTCACCAGTTATATATACAAGGAAGATAACGTTTATGACCGCCGTATTTCAGACTATGCCACTGGCATTGATGCCCTTATGGAAGCCGAACGTGTAAAGAACGATCTGTTTAACTTCGAGGATAACCTCTGGGAATTTTAAAATATCCGAATACTTTTTCAGACGCCTGGTTCATTTAACCAGGCGTTTTCTTTTTATAGAACCGGCGCTAAATCGTATCTTTGCCTGTAAAGCTTACTAATTTACGAATGGTGAAGCACATTCTCGATACGCCCATCGAATATCTGAAAGGCATTGGTCCGGCACGGGCAGAAATGTTGCGTCGGGAAATTGATGTCAGCACTTTCGGCGATCTGCTTCATTATTATCCTTTCCGTTATGTTGACCGGAGTAAATTTTATACGGTTCACGAAATTGATTCCGATGCTGCCTGGGTGCAACTCAAAGGAAAGGTAACTGCAATCCAAACGATTGGTGCAGGTCGTACAGCCCGTTTAGTAATGACTTTCCGTGATCAGACCGGTGAAATTGAGCTGGTTTGGTGTCAGGGTGTAAAATGGATCAGAGAAAAAGTTGTCACTGGACGGGAATACATTATTTTCGGTAAGCCAAATCTGTTTAATGGCCGCTACAACTTTACCCATCCCGATATTGAACCTGCCGATGAGGAGATGTTGTTGCAGAATGAACCTCTTCAGCCCTATTATTCTACTTCCGAGAAACTGAAAAGCCGTGGTTTTACGCCCGGGAATTTTGTCAGAATCATACGCACACTAATCGGCCAGGTTCAGCAGTTTATTCCTGAAACCTTAAGCCAACCGCTTATCCAGGCAATAAAACTTATGCCAAGGGAGGAAGCTTTGGTCAATATCCACTTCCCGCGAGACCCTCAGGCACTGGCAAAAGCCCAGGAACGTATTAAGTTCGACGAACTCTTTTTTATCCAGTTGCAATTGCTCCGTCTGAAGTATTTGCGGATGGAAAAGGTTAAAGGCAGGGTATTCGGGCAAATAGGCAAACACTTCAATGATTTTTATCATAAAAATCTGCCTTTCGAATTGACCAATGCCCAGAAAAAGGTTGTAAAAGAGATCAGGGCAGATCTTGGCAGCGGTAAGCAAATGAATCGGCTGTTACAAGGAGACGTCGGTAGTGGAAAAACGCTGGTTGCACTGATGGCAATGCTGATTGCGCTGGATAATGGTTGCCAGACCTGTTTGATGGCTCCAACCGAAATACTTGCAGCACAACACTTTAAAACAATCAGTCGCATGCTTGAAGGCCTGCCTGTTGAAGTTGCTTTGCTCACTGGCTCAACAAAAAAGGCGGTAAGAAAAGTACTTCACGAAAAGCTGCAGCAGGGGAGTCTTCAGATACTGATCGGAACCCATGCACTGATCGAGGATACTGTGAAGTTTGACAATCTCGGACTGGTAGTGATAGATGAGCAACATCGATTTGGCGTGGCTCAGCGTGCAAGACTATGGGAAAAGAGCGATGTGCCGCCACATGTGCTTGTAATGACTGCTACGCCCATCCCACGTACGCTGGCAATGACCCTTTACGGAGATCTCGATATTTCTGTTATTGACGAGTTGCCACCCGGACGAAAACCCGTGAAAACAAAGCATTTATACGAAAAAGACAGATTGAAAGTTTTTTGGTTCCTGAAGGAGCAAATAGCGCAAGGGCGACAGATATATGTGGTTTACCCCATCATCAATGAATCTGACAAACTGGAACTTCAAGCACTCATGGATGGGCTTGATACCGTTTCACGCTATTTCCCATTACCCGAATACCAGATCAGCATCGTGCACGGTCAACTAAAATCTGCCGAAAAGGAGAGCGAAATGAAGCGTTTTCTCGAAAAGAAAACCCAGATTATGGTGGCGACCACCGTAATCGAAGTTGGTGTTGACATTCCCAACGCTTCCGTGATGGTGATTGAGAATGCAGAGCGCTTCGGGCTTTCGCAACTGCACCAGCTCCGCGGCAGGGTAGGGCGGGGTGCCGATCAGTCGCACTGCATTTTGATGAGCAGTTATAAACTGACTGCCGATGGACGGAAACGGCTCGAAACCATGGTAAGAACCACCGATGGCTTTGAAATCGCTGAAGTTGACCTTCACCTGCGTGGACCCGGCGATTTGCAAGGTACCCAGCAAAGCGGTCTGGTCGGGTTGAAACTTGCAAGCCTGGTGAAGGATGAAAAACTGCTGAAAGTTGCCCGCGAGTTTGCCCACCGCATCCTGACCGACGACCCTCACCTCGAAAAACCTGAAAACCAGCCCATGTTTACCCACCTGCAACGGAGCGAGTTTGATTGGGGAAAGATAAGTTGAGTACCTATCTTTCTCCTTATGATCAATAAAATCCTTTAGTTCTTAGATGCTTATCGATGTATTTTATTTGTTTCTGAGGGATATCTAATTCAGCGGCTATCCGTGTCCATTGGTTCACCGCAGATACAACTTCTTCTAAAATTAAATTTGATTTTTTAATTCCATATTTTTTCGCAAAATCAATCAAATCTTCTTTTGTAAAATTATCAAATTTCCCATTGATTGATGATTGGTGTACATCAGTCCATATTCCGCCCGGACGATATGAAAAACTAATGTCATAAGCAGGGGAGATTTGCCAGTTTCCATCTTTTTTCATCAGGAATGAGAAATTCTTTACATGATCGTCATGATTTCTGGCAACCACATTAAATAGCATCCGTCTGTATTGCTGTTCAATTTGTTTATATGGAAGTTGAAGTCTTTTCATAACCCTGAACAAAGTCTCATAATTGCTGGCTTTTTGAATTTTATAATCTATACCTGCAATGGCTGCGAATGTTTGCATATGGATTTTCTCACCATTGTCCGTGCGATCAAACCGTTTGGTTAAAAAGTGAAATCTGCTGTTTTCTTCATGCAAAGTGCTTTCTGACATTTCGATACCAGCTTGTTTGGCTAATTCATAATAAGCAAATTCTATTTTACCCAATCCTTCACCTTCTCCCAGGTTTTGCTCATTTACCCCGTCAATTTTCAGTATCCAATACGAATAGCCTTTGGGTCGCATAATGTCCCCTGGCCTTATTTCCGAAATTTTTTGATTCGAATCCCTTTTAATGGCAATCAAGGCTTTAGCTCTTGCTCCTCCAACGGAAGTGCCAATTCTTAATATTTCAGTAAGACTTTCTTTATCCAAATCGGGATAAATAGTTTCTTTTTTATTTTTTAAAACACTTTTAGCTACGTCATATATTTCATTTATATCTAAAAGGTTGTTATCATATTCTCTGTGATTGGCTGGTATATATTCCAGTGCCCCCATTCCTCTTTTACCAATATAAGTTAATCTGTCAACAGGGTTAATGCTATCAATGGTTAATTTCCTTTGTTTTAGCCATTCTTTCATCATAATATTGCCAAAATCATCCGGCATTGAATCAGACAGTAAATAGGGTAAGTTGTGAAAGTTGAGGTGGTTTCTGTTCGTTTCAAAAATTCGCTCTTCTGTTGGCATTATAATCGGAGAAGGTTCTATGGTATGAATGATTTCACTATTATACTGAAAGGTTGAACTGCCCTTTTTGTCATTCCATTCTGCCGTTCCAAGTAGTTTATCAAACAACATTACTTCAACTATCATAATTATTTTATTTTTTTAGATGCACGTTGCCGCTCTGATTTTAATTTTGCTTTCTCAAATTTCAGTTTAAGTTCAAGATTTTCGCCAACTCTGAACACTGATTCAAAATCCTTTATCCGGTTTAATCTCATTAAAATCCTTATTAGACTCTCAACGGTTGTAGATTTTCCCAGTTCTATCAAACTAATTGTTGAAACACTGAGCCCAACTTCTTCGCTCAATTCTTTCTGGGTAAGGTTATGCTGGAGCCTTATTTTTTTTAGTCTTTTGCCTATCTCAGCCAAAATTTCCTGCTCCGTCGAAAACAACCAATTGTCCATTTTGCTTAAATATTAAAATAGTAGTAGTTAAAGGCTCAAAATTAATACAAATAATAAAATATTAAAAATTATTATAACATCTTTTTCCTCTATAACTATTAAAATATTAGTAGTTGATAGCTAAAATAACATATAACAATCAATATTCTACAATTTAAGTGATGAAAATGTAATTTAGGAAAGGCCTGTTAAATACCGGAACATTGCAGAATTGGCCTTTTGCGGATTACCTTCGAAGGAATGATTGAATTGCATTCAAACTGACCATTTTTTGCCAATTGTTTACATGGCAATGGCTTATTCCTCATTTATCCGTAATTTTGCCCTTCCTAAAATCATTCCAATGAAGATTTCATATAACTGGCTCAAAGATTACATCGAAACAAAACTTAGTGTTGAAGAAATTTCACTTTTACTTACCGATATCGGACTGGAAGTCGAAGCGGTGGAGGAATTTGAATCCCTGAAAGGCGGCTTAAAAGGGTTAGTTATCGGCGAAGTAAAGAGCTGCATGCACCACCCCAATGCAGATAAACTCAGTGTTACTACGGTGGATGTAGGTGGCCCTGAACTGCTTAACATTGTTTGTGGTGCGCCCAATGTGGCAACCGGTCAGAAAGTGGTGGTTGCCACCATCGGAACCCTGATTTATAAGGGGGAAGAATCGTTTGAAATTAAAAAATCGAAGATACGCGGCGAATTGTCCGAAGGCATGATCTGCGCCGAAGATGAACTGGGTCTGGGTAATGCCCATGATGGAATTATGGTGCTGCCTGAAAATGTTGCCATTGGAATTCCGGCATCGGAATTTTTCGGTATAACGAATGATGTTGTATTTGAGATTGGTTTGACACCTAACCACGCTGACGCTGCCTCGCATTTAGGGGTAGCACGCGATCTGGCAGCAGCCATTTCAGCACGTGGGCTTGAAAACAAGCCAGCCACGGTGAAGAGGCCTGATGTTGCTGGTTTTAAGCCGGATAACAATGATTTGTCAATAAAAGTCTTAGTAGAAGATACAGAAGCCTGCCCCCGGTATTCCGGCCTCACCGTTTCGGGAATTAAAGTTGGCCCATCACCCACATGGCTTGCCAACCGGCTGAAAGCAATAGGTGTGCGCCCTATTAACAACGTGGTTGACATCACCAATTATATATTGTTTGAATTTGGACAGCCCCTGCATGCATTCGATGTAGCCGCCATTACAGGCAACACAATTTTGGTTAAGAAACTTGCTGAAGGTACGCCATTTGTTACGCTTGACAACGTTGAGCGCAAGCTTGGTGCCGGTGACCTGATGATCTGCAATTCAAAAGAGCCCATGTGTATTGCCGGGGTATTTGGCGGAACCAAATCGGGAGTTAATGAAAATACCACTGCTGTATTTCTGGAGAGTGCTTACTTCAACCCGGTATCGGTGCGTAAAACTTCTAAACTGCACACCCTGAAAACCGACGCTTCATTCAGGTTTGAGCGCGGAACCGATCCTGAAATTACCGTTGTCGCGCTCAAGAGGGCAGCCATGCTTATCAAAGAGATTTGTGGTGGTCATATTTCATCAGATGTGGTGGATGTTTATCCGGCACCGGTTCAGCATAAAAGGATCAGTCTTGACTATTCCTATGTGAACCGTTTTGTCGGACAAGACATTCCTGCCCAAGATATAAAAGTCATCCTGAAAGGACTTGAAATAAACATTTTGGAAGAATCAACCTCAGGACTTGAACTTGAAATTCCGCCGTTTAAGGTAGATGTTACGGGCGTTGCCGATGTGATTGAAGAAATATTGCGCATTTACGGTTATAATAAAATTGATGCAGGTGAAAAGCTTAATTCAAGTATTTCATATCATCAGCGTCCCGACCGTGAGAAACTGCAGAACCTGGTTGCAGACTTCCTCAGCAGCAATGGCTTCAATGAGATCCTGACCAATTCACTCAGCAGTTCGGCGTATTACGAAGGCGGAACATGGTTTGATCCTGCAAAATGCGTGAAAATATTGAATCCGCTTTCGCGGGAACTGGATGTAATGCGGCAGACGTTGCTTTTCAGTGGACTGGAATCGGTAGCTTATAACATTAACCGCAGGCAATTGAGCCTGAAACTCTTTGAATTCGGCTTCGTTTATGAGTTGAAGGGGGCAGATGTTAAGGGCAACGTTGAAAAAAACTTCAGGGAGCAAAAACTCTTGTCAATGTTTGTAACGGGCCAGGCTGCTCCTGAAAGCTGGTATAAAGCCGACAGCAAGACGGATTTTTATCAGTTACGGTCTTTTGTCACCGGTGCATTGAAAAAAACCGGCCTCGACCTGAGCCGGCTTCAGGCAGCAGATAGTTTGCCTCCTTTTTTTGCCGATGGGGTTGTAAATCAATTAAACGGAAAAGCGATTTATTGCATAGGCCGCCTTAACGATAAGCTGCTGAAACAATTCGCCATCGGGCAACCGGTATTTTATGCCGGTATCCACTGGGACAACCTGGTTCAGATGATCAAAAATCATACGGTAACTTACCGTGAAGTGTCAAAATTCCCTGAAGTCCGTCGCGACCTTGCCCTGGTGCTGGATCAATCGGTTAAATGCGCCGATCTGGAAGCCATTGCATTCAAAACAGGCAGAAAGTTACTCAAAAATGTCAACCTTTTTGATTTCTATGAAGGAGACAAGATAGAATCGGGCAAAAAATCCTACGCGATCAGCTTTATTCTTCAGGACGAAGACAAAACACTAACCGACAAAGAGATAGAAAAGTTTATGAATCGCCTGGCTGAGGTGTTTGAGAAGGAAGCAGGGGCAAAGGTGCGTAGGTAGTTGGTTTTATGAGTAACACCACCATGGATTTTTTACATAGTGTCGCAGTTATGCGCAAAATTGGGCAAAGCACTATTAAAGACACATAATAAAACCATGAAAAGAATCACACTCTTATTAACTGTTGCTCTTGGATTCGTTTTTAGCTTAGGTTATGCACAGGCAATAGAAATAGAACCTAAAGGTATTTTTAAAGAAATTGATGTTGCACGGCACAATACTGCCATTGAAATACTTAATGGTAAAAACAAAGAACTAAAACAGCAGATCATTGATAGTATTTTAATAAACCCCAACTACTATAATCCTCCTGTTATTTATGCTCTTTCAAGGGAACTATACAGCCAGGCTAAAAATGACGAAGCAGCCTATTGGTTTTATTTAGCTCAACTAAGAGCCCGTTATGACGCAAACCTTTGTATGGACAATTCGGCAAAACAGGTTGTATCGGTTTTAAATGACGAATATGGGCCAGAAATTAATAAATATGCATTTCAAGACATTAACAAGCTCGAAAATACAGTGACTGGAGTTGTTGATTTCGTTAGGACAAATGAAGAAAATTATGACCATAGATGGGTAAATCTGCACGGAATGGAAGCAATTTCAGCAAGCTTTGACAACAAATCTGAAAAGATAGAATTAAGTCAACCTAAAATGAAATGGGCAAAAATAAAAAAGCATACGGTTGACGACTATTACAATGGATTTATAGAATATGTTAAAAGCAAGAAATAATAGGAATATTTTGCCAAACATGGATTTTTTGTCATGTGGGCTGACGCATAAACATAAAGTTTTTTATTGCTAATACACTTTAGTAATAAGTTGAAACCTTGTACACCGGATCCGCCGGAATGCAAAACCCGAAAACATTGACCTTCAATAAAAGGTGATCTTCTTATGAAGACCATACTTTTTATTCTAACCAGGTTTTCTCCTGGTTAAAGAATTTGCGCACTTTTAAACTAAAGTGGTTTAGTGTTGTTATTGTAGATTATAAATTGAAATTCAACACTTAAACCCCAAATTACTTAGTTATGGAAACAAAATTAGGATTTCAGTTGATGGATATTGACGAATTCGGCACCTGGCTGGCTGCACAGCAGGTGAGCAGGGTAATTTCACTTATTCAGAACCACCATACCTACCTGCCCGACTATAAGAACTTCACCGGTAAAAACCATTTCGAAAGGCTTAAGTCAATGAAGGATTATCACATGATAAGCAATCACTGGAGCAATATTGCACAGACATTTACAACATTTCCGGATGGAAAAGTTGCTGTCTGCAGGTCTTTGAACGATGTACCAATCGGGATTAAAGGGCATAATTCCAAAGGAATCTGCATTGAACATTTTGGAAATTTTGACAAAGACAAGGACCAGATGTCGCCGGCTCACCGGAACACCATTTTGAAAATAAATGCATTGCTCTGCAAAAAATTCAACCTGCCTGTGGATACCGATCACATTGTTTATCATCACTGGTACGATCTGAACAGCGGACAGCGGCTGAACGGAAAGGGCGCTACAAAATCGTGCCCCGGTACCGCTTTTTTTGGCGGCAACAACGTAGAAGATGCCAATGCCGGTTTTATTCCACTGGTTAAAGCAGAATTGGGAGGGGTTTCAACACCTCAGTCTTCTCAGCAGCCCGTTCCGGTTGCATCTTCTGCAAGCCTGGGATTGGGAATTGTATCAGCACCTTCACTGAATGTCCGCAAAGGGGCAGGAACAAACTTCCCACTGGTAGCTGCGCTCAGTGCTGGAGCAACTGTAAATATCCACGAGTCGTCCAATGGTTGGTTGCGCATCAGCAATAACGGTGAATGGGTTGCAGAAAAGTTTGTTATTAAAGTGAGAAAGGCCAAAGTCTTACCCAATTCATTAAATGTCCGTTCCGGACCGGGTGCAGCTTTTGGGAAGTTGGGCACCCTGTCGAAAGACGAAGAAGTAATGGTTTATGAGACCCGTGATGGTTTCAGCCGGATAGATATCAATGAGAAATGGGTGGCAGCTCAATTTCTTGCTTAACCGGAGTAATTTGCACATCTGTTAGTAACAAAAAGTCGGAAATGGAATAAATATAATTATTGGAAATTAGGACTTTTTAACTTATCTTTGTATGTAGATAAATTAATATAAAATCAGGATTATGAAAAAGAGATGGCCTTTGGTTTTTGTAATCATGCTCTTCCCTTTTATTTTTGCCGGGGATGGAACAGAAGAATTCATTGTGATAAGCTGGAATGATCTGGGTATGCATTGTTCCAACAAGGATTTCTCCAAACTAACTGTATTACCGCCTTATAATAACCTCAGGGCACAGGTAATCAGAAAAGGTTCTGCGACTGAACTGCCGCAGATAGTAACAACTGGTTTTACTGTTCAGTATTCAATTCCAGGAAATACTTATTCGGTCGGAAAGACTAATTTCTGGACTTATGCACAGCAATTGTTTGGTGTTACACTTGCTCCAAACATTGGTCTGACGGGAGTCGGACTAACCGGTAATATGATAGCATCAGGCGATCATTTTTATGTCGATGGTATTCCCCTCACACCCTACCAGGATAACAATCTTGTAACTGAATCACCTTATCAGCTTGCGCTTGTTGAACTTAAAGACAATAACAATAATTTACTTTTCAGTTCGCAGCCTGTTATACCTGTTTCCAACGAAATGAGTTGTGTCAGCAGCGGATGCCATAGCAGTGAGCAGGATATTCTTGATGAACACGATAATGAGGGAGGCTTTAATCCAAATAATACACCTATACTTTGCGCAACATGCCATGCTGATAACGCGCTGGGAATGCCAGGCATGCCGGGGATAAAATCCTTTTCCTTTGTAATGCATGACAAACACAAAGATAAGACGAACAATTGTTACAAGTGTCATCCGGGAGCCAACACACAGTGCTTTCGCGATGTTATGCATACGTCGGGTATGGTTTGTCAGGATTGCCATGGAAGCATAGCACAAGTGGCACAGTCTATTGAAAACGGACGTCAGCCATGGCTTCAGGAACCATCATGCGGATCGGCAAACTGCCATGGTTCAAATTATGCAGAAGAACCCGGAAAACTTTTTAAAGAGTCGCGGGGACATGGAGGACTATTCTGCAGTGCCTGCCATGGTTCTCCGCATGCCATACAGCCAACGGCTCAACCAAACGACAATGTTCAGAATATTGCCCTGCAGGAATATTCAGGAACATTGCGCAGATGTGAGGTTTGTCACACTGTTGTGCCAACAGCCCCAGGCCCGCACGGATTTTTGCCTACTACTTTAAATGTCACGGTTATGCTTGAGGGATTATTCAATGGTACTCAGATGAATAAGACTTCCGGCTCTAACGGCTTTAGGTTTCCTGGTTCAATTGCGGATCAGATTGTGGTAGAATTGCATAATTCAACATTTCCTTATTCCCTGGCTGCCGGACCATTTACAGTTGCCTTGAATACGAATGGTTCTTCTTCATTAACCCTTCCCGCCTCAATGGGAGCCAGTTACTTTATTGTTGTCAAACATCGCAATAGTATTGAAACATGGAATGGGAGTCCTGTTTCGTTTGGTTCCGGTTCTGTTAGCTACAATTTTACTTCGGCTGCAAGTCAGGCTTATGGTAACAATCTCAAACTTATATCCGGTAAATATTTAATTTATGGCGGCGATGTCAATCAGGACGGAATTCTGGATTCAGTAGATATGACGCTGATTGATAATGATTCATACAACTTTGTTACTGGCTATATCAGTTCGGATCTCACTGGAGACGGAGTTGTTGATACCGGTGATATGACCATGGTGGATAACAATGCATCCATATATATCGGTAAGATTGTTCCTTAAAAAAGATAGCAGACCTGAGTAGGGACCCAAAACCGGTTAGCATGGCTTAATAACCTGAATCTAAATCGGATATTCCTTTTATTCATAATTAGTGCATGAAACGCAATATTATATTGACGTTACAACAACCAGTACGTATTCTGATGAATATTGACAAAATGTCAGTTATTTATCCGGAAACCGGCATTCCCTCAGCCTGATTTATTAACTTTGCAGAAGAATTTAATAATACAGGCTTTTTAAATGGATATTCAATCAATTAAACAGCGGTTTGGCATTATTGGTCACTCACCTTTTCTTGATCGGGCGATTGATATAGCCCGCCAGGTAGCACCTACCGACATTACGGTACTCATTAATGGTGAAAGTGGAGTGGGTAAAGAGGCTTTCCCGCAGATTATCCACAATCTGAGTGCCCGGAAACACGGTCCCTATATCGCGGTTAACTGTGGCGCAATCCCTGAGGGAACCATTGATTCCGAGTTGTTTGGCCATGAAAAAGGTTCATTTACCGGTGCACACGAATCCCGCAAAGGATACTTTGAAGTGGTGAACGGCGGCACTATTTTCCTGGATGAAGTGGCAGAATTGCCTTTGTCAACCCAGGTGAGGCTGCTGCGTGTGCTCGAAACCGGTGAGTTTATGCGGGTTGGTTCGTCGAAAATGATAAAAACCGATGTCCGGGTGGTGGCGGCTACCAATGTTGATATTCCGGAAGCCATCAACAGGGGCAAGTTCAGACAGGATCTCTATTACCGGTTGAACACCGTACCGATATTTATTCCTCCCCTTCGTGAGCGGAAAGAAGATATCGTGCTCCTTTTCAGGAAGTTTGCCAGCGATTTTGCTGAGAAATACCGGATGCCGCAACTTGAACTGGATGATTCGGCCCGACAGATGCTAATGAACTACCGGTGGCAGGGAAATGTCAGACAACTTAAAAATATTACTGAGCAAATCTCAATTATCGAAGAAAGCCGGTTGATTACCCCGGCAAACCTTCAACGATACCTGCCTTCCGAAAACAGGTCATTGCCTGTTTTATTTCAGAAAGAAAATGCCGGAGGCGAGTTTTCGGAACGTGAGATTCTGTATAAGGTTCTATTCGATATGAAACGGGATATCGGCGAACTGAAGAAACTGGTGGTGGCTATCATTGACCAGGGTGGCGTCAGCCACGAGCTGCAACGTGAGCACCAGCCAATTATCGCACAGCTTTACAAGGATTTCTCAGGGCCCCAGCCAGGTTTATCCAGAGTCGAGGTTCAGTCAAGGGCTGAAAATCAGGAAATGGAAGCATTTTACACCCCTGAAGTACTCGATGACTCACTTTCCATTCAGAAAAAAGAGATAGACCTGATCAAAAGGGCAATAGAAAAGCACGGTGGAAAGAGAAAAAATGCAGCACTTGAACTGGGAATTTCAGAACGTACCCTTTACAGAAAGATTAAAGAATATGGACTTGTTTAAATCCAGGCTTGGAACAAGTGGATGCAAAGTTAACAGGCTGATATTTAATGTGCTTGTTTTGGTTTTTTCTGCCTCATTTAGCAGTTGCGGGCTCTATACTTTTACCGGGGCTTCCGTGCCTCCTGAAGCCAAAACAGTTTCCATAGTTTTATTCCCCAACAAAGCTGAACTGGTGCAGCCAGTGTTGAGCCAGTCTTTTACTGAATCATTGAGAGAAAAGTTTTCATCGCAAACCAGCCTTATTCTGGTACCCCGTAATGGTGACCTGCACTTCGAAGGTGAGATTACCGGTTATTCTACTGAACCGGTGGCAATTACCGGTGAACAGCAGGCGGCTTTAATCAGATTGAAAATTACGGTCAATGTGAGGTATGTTAGTAAATTCAGTCCCAAAGACAATTTCGAAACATCATTTAGCCGCTACGAAGACTACAGCAGCAGCCTGAACCTGGCATCTGTGGAGCTTGATCTGATCAGCAAAATCAGCGCAGCACTGGTAGAAGATATTTTTAATAAATCCGTTGTAAACTGGTAACCTGTCGTAACCCTGGGCTTCGATACGTTGCGGTGAAATTTGTCTTATGGAAAGTTCTGTGTGCAACTACTCAGCCACCAACCCTATAAACCTGAAACCTTTGAAAATAAATTGAATAAGTTGGCAAAAGGCAGTTGGCAATAAATCTTGAAGCGAGTTTTCGAATCTTTGAATCTTTGAATTTTGAATCTTTGAATTTTTGAACCCTTGAACTCTTGAACGAAAATTTGCTGCGAACGCCGACGCCGGATGGTTTCGGCTTCGCTCAACCACCGGGTACTAAACCCTTGAACTCTTGAACTTTTGAACATTTGAACCCTTGAACCTTTGAACCCTTGAACCTTTGAACCTTTGAACCCTTGAACACTTGAACGAAAATTTGCTTCGAACGCCGACGCCGGATGGTTTCGGCTTCGCTCAACCACCGGGTACTAAACCCTTGAACTCTTGAACCTTTGAACCCTTGAACCTTTGAACTTTTGAACCTTTGAACGAAAATATGCTTCGAACACCGACGCCGGATGGTTTCGGCTTCGCTCAACCACCGGGTACTAAACCCTTGAACTCTTGAACCTTTGAACATTTGAACATTTGAACCCTTGAACTCTTGAACCCTTGAACCTTTGAACATTTGAACATTTGAACCCTTGAACTCTTGAACCCTTGAACCTTTGAACTCTTTAACCCTGTAACTCTGTATCTCTATGAAACCCTCGCAGTTTGAGTCGTATCTTAAACATCCTGAAAGCCTCGGGGCCGAAAGTCTGCCTCTGCTTGAACAGGTTGCCAGGGAAATGCCTTATTGTCAGGCTGTTCAGATGATGCTCGCGCTCAATTACAAGAAGGTTAACAGCATACGTTTCAACAGTCAGCTTAAACTGGCTGCTGCTTACTCGGGCGACCGGCGACACCTGCGCTGGCTACTGGAACAGGAGTCACCGGCTGCTCTTGTTCATAAGGATGCAAAAGTGGTTACCATCGAGTCAATTGCTGTTGTTCAGACTGCAGTTATACCTGAAATTTCTGAGAAAACCCCGGAAGTGCCTGTTGAACCCCTGATGCCGGAAATTACGGATACTCTAACTGACCTTACGGTTGAACCAATACAGGAGGCGTTGCCTTTAGCCGGGGCACTGGCTGCTTCTACTGAAACATCCCATACGGCAGCTAATGATGAGACTTTAATTAATAATCCTTTGCCTAAAGAAGGAATCTTGACAACCGATGATGAAGTTGCCAACCTGTTGAGGCTACAGGAGATTGTTGCCCGCCGTTTGGCTGAAATCAGAGCCATGGCAGGTGAGCCGGATCAAACAAGAGCTGAAGTCCGAAAAGAACCTGTTATAACTGCAGGGCCTGACAACGCACCGGATGAAATTGATCCTGAATTCCCAATAGAGATTGACCTGCCCGGCGTTCCTGATATAAGCCAGCCTGAAGAACCATCAGAACCCGACGAAGAACAGGGTTTTCCGGACGAAATGCTGATTGCTGGTTCTCATATTACTGGTTATGATTTGGCTAAATCAATTTTAGAAGTTACATCACACGATGAGACAGTAAAG
>JBBQBC010000033.1:0-24427 GCA_038317155.1 Bacteroidales bacterium | reverse complement strand
CAGGATATGAGGCATCTTTTCGATAAGGGTAACTTTATAGCCATGCTTGGTAAGCTCATCGGAGAGCTCAACACCGATAAAGCCTGCGCCTATTACAGCAATGTTTTTAGCTGTGCCCAGTTTGAGTTTCATCTCATCGAGATACTCCCTGTCCTTAGGTATTACAAACACATTTTCCAGTTCTGCACCATGCAGCCATTTTGGTTTCATGGGTGTTGAACCAGTTGCAAGAACCAGTTTCTGATAGCTGATCTTTTCGCCGCTTACAAATGTGACTATTTTTTGAGCGGTATCAATCTCAGTGGCTTCGTCGACCAATGATTCAATTCCATTTTTTTGCAACATGGCATCAACGGGCATCAGGTTTTTGTCGGTGCCATCCAGCGTTCCGAAAATATAAGGGATACCGCAGGGCACCATCATATCTTTTTGTTTTTTGACGAGAATAAATTCTTTTTTTGACCAATGGGCTTTTCCTGTTAAAGCGGCTACCATTCCGGCGGCACTTCCGCCGATTACTAATACATCTGCGTTTTTCATTTTTATTATGTTTTTAAATATTTGTTAATCCTTGTCTTAAATCTTCAATTATATCTTCAGCATCCTCAATCCCAACTGAAAACCGTACCAGGTCGTCAGTAATTCCGGCAGCAAGTTTGTGTTCCTTGCTTACGCCTGCATGTGTCATGGATGCCGGGTGCTGAATAAGTGTTTCAATACCTCCCAGCGAAACGGCCAGCAAGGCAAGATGGAGATTATCCATCAGTTTCTTCCCAGCTTCGTAACCACCTTTTAATCCGAAACTCATCATCGAGCCAAAGCCATTCATCTGGGTTTTGGCCAGTTCATATTGTGGATGCGACTCCAGGCCCGGGTATCTGATCCATGCCACATCGGGATGTGCTTGCAGGAAACGGGCAACCTTCATCGCATTTTCCTGTGCCCGCTCAATGCGGAGGGCGAGTGTCCGTACACCACGTAAAACCATGAAAGCCTGCGTGGGATCCATATTACATCCCATATAAACCATAGAATGGCGTATTTTTTTATAGATTTCAGGGTCTTTGGTAACCACAATGCCACCAACAATATCGGCATGGCCGTTGATGAATTTGGTGATGGAATGCAACACCACGTCAGCGCCCAGGTCGAGCGGTTTTTGCAGGTATGGCGAACAAAAGGTATTATCGACCACCAGGATCAGATTGTGCTCTCTGGCAATTTTTGAACAGGCCGCAATGTCTGTAATATCCATGGTTGGATTAGCCGGAGTTTCGATATAAAGAACTTTTGTATTTGGCTTAATGGCAGCCAGAATATTTTCCAGTTTTGATGTATTTACAAAAGTAGCTTCCACGTTGAAGCGCGAAAAATCCTGTTCGAGCAAACCCCTGGCTGGTCCGTAAACGGCATCGGAACTTACGATATGGCTTCCTGCTCCCAGCAAGGCCATGTGCACGCTGGATATAGCAGCCATGCCTGAACTGGTGGCAATGCCATCATATCCATTTTCCAATTCAGCAATGTTTTTCTCAAATGCCCTGATGGTTGGATTAGCTATACGGGTATAAATATAGCCATCACTTTTGCCCGAGAAGCAATCGGCGCCATGCTGAGCGCTTTTAAATTTAAAAGTTGATGTTTGATAAATGGGAACTGTAGCACTTCCGAATTCATCCTCAAATGCTCCCGCATGAATTAATTTGGTGTTGAATCCTTTGTCTTTTGTTTTCATTTTAAAAAGTTTAAGTTTGTTATTTTAGGTTCAATTTGTTTAAGGCTATTAAATAAAATGGACTTCCTATCAGTTTTATTATCAAGCCTTTCTGATAAATTAGAAAGCCTGGCGATAACAGAGAGGTTTCCCTTTACCTTTTCATTCATTTTAACAAGTATTTCTGCATCCAATGGCAGAAAAAGATCGACTCTTGAACCGAACCTGATAAACCCGAGATCATTGCCCTGTATGGCTTGCCAGCCTTCTTTTGCATAGCAGATAATCCGTCGGGCCACAGTGCCGGCAATTTGTTTTACCAATACAGGAGTGCCTTCGGGAGTTTCGATTACTGTTGAATGGTGTTCGTTAAATTCGGATGATTTGGGGTAACGCGCTATAAAATACCTGCCAGGATGGTATTTGGTATATCGTATTTTCCCGCCTAAAGGGTAGCGATTGACATGTACATCATAAATAGACATGAAAACCGAGACTTTTATACATTCCCGGTTCAGGTCCTCATTTTCAAAAACCGTGTCGATAAAAACAATTTCGCCGTCGGCAGGGGAATAAACAATGCTGTTATCCGGAATGATATTCCGTATTGGATTCCGGAAAAAGGAAAACATGAACGTAATGACAGTCAGTCCGATCACACCAAAACCAACAAAAAAATATGGATTACATGATGTAATTATCAGTATCACTGAATAAATTATCAGTACCGAAATCAGTACGATAAAAAACAGCGCCTGCCCGGCAGGATGTATGATTCTATTTAGTGCGTTCATTATTAATGCGATATGTGTAAGCGTTAAAAGTCAAAACCATATCACCGATTTGATTACCAACTGAACACTCCCATAAAAGCGAGAATTCAGGATCGGATAGGATGAGGTCACAGGTCCTCAAATTTTAAATTCACGGAGGTAAAAAGTTTTTGAGCCATATTCAAGTTTATGTATTTGCTTATCCTGAATCATAGCCTCAAGCAGTGAACTATCCGCATGATCCTTTTTCAGTAATTCCTGCATCGTATCCTCCCGTATCGGGTGAACCGCGCAGATATTCAGAATGTCGTCCATCGCGTTTCCTGTAAAACCGGTATCCGTGCCTTCAAAGCCAAGGATCAGCTCAGTTTGGATGTTTTTTGTCGCATAAATCTGGTAGGCTTCGTTTATGGAATTCTCGTCTGCCGCTGTTACTGAAGTAACTGCCGGTGGCCTGGTGGGTATTGCCAGATATGCAACTGATGGATTTACCAGTGAGACCAACTCTGCGGTTTGATGAAGTATTTCCAATGAATTATTTACACCATTAACAAGCATGGTTTCGGTTACCAGTTTGCCTTTAAAATCTTGCGAAAAATGCAGCAGACCTTGTTTGTATATTTCAAAATCCAGTTTGGCAACAGGCCGGTTAATTTCTTTCCAGACGGTTTCGCTGGCTGAATCTATTTTTACCGAAACCCAATCAGCAAATTGTAAATCAACTCTTACCTGCAGATCGCTTAACAAAGAAGCATTGGTAATCACAGCAATCGGAATGTCCAATATTTTCAATCGTTCAATTGTTTTACCTATATTAAAATCCAGGGTAGGCTCCCCGTTGGCAACAAAGGTTAAATAATCAGGTTTATCTTTTTCTTTCAGTTTCGCCAGGTGTTTCTTTACCTCCTGGAAAATGATTTCCGGGTCATAAAATACCTGACGTGTCAGGGTATGTTTTTTTGTAATTCCTACCTGGCAATAGATACAGGAATACGAACAAACCTTTGATCCGGGAATGTTATTTATTCCAAGGCTTTTACCTAGCCGGCGCGAAGGTATGGGTCCAAAACTTATCATAATTCAATGTGTTACTTTTACGATTACCGATCCTTAAAGCAGTCTTTCTGCTCCGGCATATACTTCTTCTACTGCTATAACAGCAGCTCCATGTCCGGGTAATCGGGCAGGATTCCATCTTTGCATTTCCTCGAATATTTCTCCTTCAGTGAAATATTCTACCCTCCCTTTTATCTGGTATGATTTATCATCCTTTGTTAAAAACAGTATGCTGCCTGTACTTCCCGACCGGATGTTTTCAATCGTTTTTTTAAAGAAGTTGTTTGCCACTACAATACTGTTTTCGTTACGTTTCGAAACGCAGGTTGCATAAATTGAATTGGGCGATCCATCGGCGCTTACTGTACTGAAAACTATTACATCCTGGCGGTTATCCCAGGCATTGCTGACTATTTCGGGCAATTTTTTCATTTTACTTTTTTATTTCAAATAAATTATGGTTCGAATCGCTGACAAAATAAGTATCCGATTTGCCGTTATTGCGGATATATACCCGGTAGCCTTTTTTCCTGGCTTTTTCAGCAAGCTCCGTGACTTCTGATGTTTGGAAGCACACATGCCCGAATGTTGGTAATTTTGGACTGTCACTGATAAAAAGTTCCAATTCCATGCCAACACAGTTTCCGGAATAAATGCTTGTTCCTTTGGGCATATTGAAAATTTCGAGTGTTTCCTCTTCGGTTAATGTGAAAACCCGATCGATTTTTAAATGCAGGATGTCAATATAAAAATCATCAACATCCTTTTCAATTACCTGTAGCCCAACATGCTTTATCATATTACCAGTTTAAAATTCAATTCCAATTCTCGCCTGAACACCCCTGGTGTAGTAATGCTTAATTTCTTTCATTTCAGTAACCAGGTCCGCAATTTTGAATAGCTCAGGCGGCGCGTACCGCCCGGTGAGAATGATTTCCATGCTTTCCGGTTTTTCTTTCAGAACAGCCAGTAACTCTTCTGTTTCAAATAAGTTGTAATACAGGGCAATACAAACCTCGTCCAGGATCACCATATCAAATTGGTTCTTCAAAAATACGTCTGCAACTTCTTCCAGACCCTTACGGGCAGCCTGTATATCAATTTCCGTTGGCTCATTATCGATAAAGCAATCCAGTCCGTATTGTTTTAGCTCAATCTCCGGAAAGCGTTTAATTGCATCCAGTTCGGCATAATGCATTCCTTTGACAAACTGGGCAATAAAAATTTTCATTCCGGCTCCGACAGCTCTTAGTGCCAGGCCAAATGCGGCTGTTGTTTTACCTTTTCCATTGCCGGTATATAAATGAATATAGCCTGCCATCTTTCTCTTTTAAATTTTGAAACCGCTTAATTTGCAATCCATGTTAGGATTTAAACACGATAAGCAATTGAACGTGTTAATAAATTTGTTATTCTGTTTCAGTTTCAGTTCTGGTTTATCAAATCCTGCTTTCAGACCTTTGATAATGATCAAAGTATTCCGGATTTACTAAAGTCCCCTGAGTTTTCCGTTTTTGTAATCCTCATATGCATGGCGGAGTGTCATATCCAGTGCCCCCACAAATATTCTCATATTCAGATGCTTAAGTGCTTTGGATGCAGTTTCGCCGGGTCCGTTGCCGGTAATCAGCACATCAGGTTTCAGTTCAAATATGCGTTGAGAGGTGGCAGTCCCAGCCCCGTGTGCTTCATTTTTTACCGCGCTGTTGTCCACAACGCTTAATATCTGAAGTTCTTCATCATACAAAACAATGTACTCTGTTCTGCCAAAGCGGGGATCCATCATTGAATCCCATTCTGTTCCTTGTGCGGTAAATACTATTTTCATTTTTCAGTATTTTTATGGTTTACCAATTGTTTGATTTTTTCCCAACTCTCTGTCAGTAGCTCTCTTAGTTTTCCATGATCAAACTCAACAATGGTTTGGCCTTGTATCATTGCCTTTGTAAAACTCTCGTCATATGGCAAGTCGCTTAAATGCACAATATCTTCCTCTTTCAGAAATTGCAGTATTTCAGCACATTTCCAGGGGTTTACATCTGCTTTATTGATGATGCAACCGGCTTTGATGTTGAATTTTTTCACCAGTTGATAAACCCGCTTTAAATCATGAAGACCGGAAACAGAGGGCTCTGTTACTAACACGACAAAATTTGCGCCCGAAAGGGAGGAGACTACCGGGCATCCGATTCCGGGGGAGCCATCCACCAGGATGAAATCCTTGCGTTCTTCGAGCGCAATCTCTTTGGCCTCATCCTTGACTTTAGCCACCAGTTTACCTGAATTGTCGGCGCCAATACCCAACTGGGCATGAACCATCAGACTTCCGGTTTTAATGTTGGAGATAAACCACTTGCCTGCCAGTTGTTCTTTGTTGACGATGGTATGGGTGGGGCAGATACGGGCACAGTAACCGCATCCTTCACAGGCAATCGGGTCAACGATAAATTGCCCGTTCTTTACAGATATGGCATCAAAGCGGCACACCTGCTGACATTTTCCGCAACTGGTGCAATTGCTCTGTTCAATCCAGGCAACTTCACCGCTGTAAAAATCGTTTTTATTTTGAAAATCCGGCTGCATCAGCAGGTGCATATCAGCGGCATCTACATCGCAATCGGCAACTACTACATCGGCTCCACCCAAAATAGCGAATGAAGCCGTGATGGAAGTTTTACCCGTTCCGCCTTTGCCGGAAATAATTACAATCTCTTTCATGCCAGATTCCTTTCTGTCACTGTTTTACAATGCTCCATAATACGCTCCAGCGAAGCACGCATTTCAGGAAATTCCGGGTAAACAAGTTTTCCCGAAGCATATAATTCTGCAATTTTCCGGCTATTAGGAATTTTGGCGAGCACAGGAATTTGCTCTGTTTCGCAATATTCTAAGACATCATCATTTCCAATACCATACCGGTTAACGACCACACCAAACGACTTTTTCAGGGTACGCATAGTTTCTACGGCCAGTTTCAGATCGTGTAATCCAAACGGGGTTGGTTCGGTAACCAATAGTACAAAATCCGCATCCTTGGTTGCCTCCATCACCGGGCAAGAGGTGCCTGGCGGGGCGTCGAAGATGGTAAAACGTACCTGACCATATTTGGCTGAAACGTATTTTTTTGTTTTGGCAATGGTTGGAACGGCTTGCTCCTCACCTATATCGAGGCGGCTTTCGATAAAATGAAGGTTATTTATCTGAAAATCACTGAGCCGCCCGGTTTTTTTGGGGACCATCGGCAAGGCTTCGGTAGGGCATAATTCAGAACAGGCATAGCAGCTATGGCATAATTCAGGGAAAACGACAATGGAAGGTCCAAGTTGAATAATCGCGTGAAAATTGCATACTTTTTGGCAAAGACCACAAACGGTGCAAAGGGATTCTTCCCATTTGGGAATCATCTTATTGTTGTCCTCTTTATGAATGAGTGCCCCTTTAAAAAACAAGCCCGAATTTGGTTCTTCCACGTCCAGATCAACCAGAGCAACTGCTTCATTTGCAGAAATGTAAGCGGCAAGATTAGTGGAAAGGGTTGTTTTGCCTGTGCCACCCTTGCCGCTCGCAATTGCTATTTTGAATGGTTGATGATTAGTCATAAGTAAGCCTTGTCGTTTCATCGGATAGGGTTGCCTGAATGGCCGACTGCATAAACGGCGTATGCCAGGTGTTCAGGTTTTGATGAGTGAGGTAGTATTTCTGTGGAATAGGATGGGTGCCGAAAACGACTTCCATGCCATACTTTTCAGGAATAAACCTTGCGAAATATTTCAGGTGTTCACAGGGTGGATACCCTACCAGCAGTCCGGTAGCAAAATGTATATGCGTTGCACCATTCTTTTTCATTTCGGCGGGTGCATATTCCACGTTCCCGCCAGGACAGCCGCCGCAAGTGGTATATCCAACGAGTTCTACCACTTTATCCTTGTACATTTCAAAAGCGCCTTCGCGTTGCTGAAGCGACCTGAAACACTTTCCACCGGCACAGGTATGATACCTGTTGCAGATGATGATCCCTAGTTTGATTTTTTCCATTCTGATTTTTGTTAGTACGATAATTAGATTTAAAAACTGATTAAATCTTCATGCAATCAATACTATAGCATTGGAATTAATAGTCCAGCGTAATGATGCGTCCTTTGGTAAAACTGAAAAATTTATCCTTATCGGCCACTTTTACGCCGTCCATCAGGTTCTCGGGTTTAAGCCCGGCAATTTTCAGGCAGGTCGGACAGGCATAAACGCCAACATTATTGGCAACCAAAGCTTTAATGTAAGTTTGTGCAGATTCGAAATCGGCAAAATTCAAATCTTTGGCTCCCTGCATCAGAAGTTCAACGGCGTGAATATCCATGTAAACCAAAACATCCTTATCTTTCGACATCATGACGGCCATTTTCAGGGGCATCAAAACGCGGTGAGGATCGTTGTAGCTTTCGGTAATGTGGATAAATACACCGTCGCGGACTGTATCCGCAACAGCGGTTTGATTTGTTTCTGTACCGGTGGTTTCAGTTGTTTTTGGTGCCTGGTTGCACGAACCCATCAGTAATCCGCAAATGGCAATAAAGGCTAACTTTTTCATACGATTTTTATTTTTTAGGTTAAAAAAACAATTTATTTAACGAATATTGAGTTGATAATGAAGCAATTTAAGAAAAACGAAAATGACTTCTCCGTTCTCCGGGCTCTGACTAAGGGAATGAAATTATATTCCACTTTTTAGGTGGTCAATCATCCTAATTTCCGCAGTTTTCGTGTGTATGTCCTTCTTCGTGGTTGCAGTAGTTGGCACTTAAATTCAGGTTACCGGCTAAAAAGTCATTTACAAGTTCCCTTGCCGTTTTGGTTGGAGCACCCACGAAAGCATTGATATTCTGTTGATTGAACAACATAATAGCCTGTTGACCCATGCCACCGGCAATTACATCGGTTACGCCAAATTGGGCAACCCAGCGCGGATAAAGACCCGGCACATGCTCAGGAGGAGTTAGTTCTTTAACATTTGTGATAACTCCGTCGACTACGTCAACAATGGCAAACTGCTGACAATGCCCGAAATGAGCACATAAGACCCCATTTTCCATGGGAATGGCAATACATTTATTCATCTGTTTAATTTTTAGTTCTATGAGTTAAAAGGGAAGGGCAGTTTGCCCCTCCCGCTTATTATTAAACATTTCCTCTGAAACGGTGCTGGCATCCCATTCCCTGTCCTCTTCCGCCTTTTCTACGTCCCAAACCCAAACCTCTTCCTGAAAGATTTTCAGAAAGCTTTTCTTCCGTATTTTCTTCGATTTGGGATTCGGTATTTACGGGTTGTTTTGGATGGGTTGCACCGAAATTGGTGCAACGTCCCATACGGCGACCGGTCATAGCTCCTTCGCCCATAGGTCCTTTTTGATTAAATTCTGGCATAATAGCCTCCTTTTTTTAATTTGTTAACACTACTTTATACTGCTTTTTAAGCGTTTTTCTTTCATCCAGATCCCGGCAATCTTAGTCAGGCCGATGATAAGTGTTACAATCAGACCTGCTCCAATGACAAAAATGTCGTCCTTAGAACTCTTTTGACTATCAGGATTACATTTACCCATTTTTCTGCCTGTCATCGAACCCTCTTCATTGGGTCCCTGCATGTTTAAACCTGACATAATTTCCTCCTTTTTAAAAGTGATACTATTCTTGTTTTCCGCTTTTTAATCGTTTTCCTTTGCCTTCTCCCTTTCCTGACGCTGTTTTACGACGTGCGCCCATTCCCTTACCAAGTTTTTGCAGCTTTTCTTCGTTGGGAGTTTCACTGCATTTCCCTAATTTGCGACCTGAACCGGATCCGGTCCCTTCTGGTCCTGTACCATCAAGTTTTGGCATGATCTCTGTTTTTAATGGTTTAACATTTCGATTATTTCACTGATTTTCTTTTGATTATCCTTTATGACAATCATCTGAATTTTTAAACTGTCGAGCAACGACTTGATTTTCATTCCAAACTCACCCGAAATAATTTTATTTACATTGCGTGAAGAAACTACCTGCACCGATGCAGACCCCGCTCCTTCTTCAGCATCTTTGTTAGGGTTCGGGATAAACTCGATTGCTTTGCTTTCGGTATCGTAAACCACAAAGTAGGCGCAGCGACCAAAGTGTTTGTCGATTGCTGAATCCAGTGAGTTGCCTGTTGAAGTGATGGCTATTTTCATGTAATTATGGTTTTAAAATTCTGCAGTCGGGGGTTCCCTTTCGTTTCATTTGAGTGTTGCAATTTGGACAAAGCTGATGAGAACAGGGTGTCCCGGGCTGATGCACTTGCTGAAGGCCGCATTCCGGGCATGTACAATAATCGCCTTTTGGAGAAGAATCCTCTTCATTAATGGAATTGTCGTAATCAAAACTGCTTACCTGCCGACTACGGCACAACGGGCATATCTTGATTTCTTTTTCCTTTTCCGGGTTGTTGAAATAACACGTACACTTTTTACAATGATACCAGTCGCTATCAAAATAGACTTTACCGCCTTCTATGGCTATTTGTCTTCCTTCAACAAATGATTTAGCAATTTTCCGGAGTGCTGAAGCATAAATCCTGGTAAATGTTGGTCTTGAAACACCCATCATAACAGATGCCTGATGATGGTTAAGGTTATCATAGTCGCTCAAACGCAATGCTTCGTATTCTTCAATCAGAAGATTTACCATTTCGGAATTCTGCCAGCCGGAGTCTGTCCCATACGGCTTTAAACCCTTTATTATCGGAGGGTTTAATACTTTTCTGATTGTTTTAATTCTTGGAGACATGGATGAAATGGTCAATAGTTCGCTACAAAGATAATGAACAATAGTTCAAATAACCAACTATTTTTTATTTATTTTTGAAAAAATCGAACGGAAGAAAGTCGAGTAACCAGGAAACAAGACAGTGTCATTCCCTCTTGTTTTTTATATAATTCTGGTATCTTATTCGGGGGGACTTAAATGCAATGGATGGGTGAAATAGCCTATATAGTAGTTGTTTGTTAAAGTCCATATAATTGTATATCAAAGATATAACATGATATTTTAAATATTCGACGTAAAGGAATCAGCCATAAGACGAATGATGAATGCCGAATGTCAAATGACGAACCTGCCAGTTATATTAAAGACTGGTGACGATTTTTGATATTCGATTTACGACTTCGCGGTTTGTAAATAATATCGAATTACCCCTGGAGAGGTTCTTCTCCTTTTGGTGCCTGAGCGAAGTCGAAGTCAGGAGAAGGTGCCGAAGGCGCCTGCTTGCCGAAACGCAGAGCAGGCAGGGATGAGGTCAGAACAAATGACGAATGAAGATTAACGGCTTACGAACCTGCCAGTTGCACTTCATACTGGTGTGAATTTTACTTGTTGCCAACTGCTCTCGTCCTCAAAGACGAGACCAACTGATAATTTTGAGTGCCCTTCGTCAAGAGCCTGTCTGTATGACGGCAAGGGGCATCTATTCGGAGAGTTTTCTTAATCCTCCCGATAAAAAAGCAGCAGATTTTTTATAGTTTACCAGTAGTGACCGGAGAAATTCAAGAGATTCTTCGCTTCGCTCAGAATGACAGCATCTTACAGTGTTTTAGGAGGATTGGGGGTGGGTGGAAGCGGAGCTTCCTCCCACCCCCAATCCTCCTTCTCATTAAAAGTTAAATAATTGTCATTCAGAACCTGCCTGATTGCCGTCAGGCAGGCAGGCGTAACGAAGTGAAGTGAAGAATCTCTTTCACTTATTAGGATTTTAGTCGGTCGCTACTGATAGTTTACATTAAATTTTAAAATAAGCCAGGGAAATACAGATAGCTTTCCCTGGTTTGTTTCCGTTTATAGTTTTATCAGTTTCCTGGAATAAAGTTTCTGCCCGTTTTGGATAAGGGAATATAGATATAAACCGGGGGCAAATCCGGATGTGTTTACTTCAATTTCTCCTCCGGGGTTTATCAGTGGAAGTGAGTAGATTTCTTTTCCGCTCAGATCGGTTATTCCGAGTCTGGAATTTCCGGATATCTCTGTCAGGGAATAGCTTATCCTAACCTTGTTGGTTGCCGGATTCGGGCTGGGAGATGAAAGAAAACCACCCAGAAGGGCAGGGTCATTCTCAACAGAAGATGTAACATCGATTATTGTAACAGCCAGATCATCGAAGAAATACCCGTCGGCAATGGTGCCGCCATCGCTACGGAGGGTAAACCGGAGTTTGATATTCTGCCCGGCATACTGACTGAGATTGATCTCTTCCTGTACCCATGAATTCACAATACCATCATATACCGGTCCTGCTGTTTGATTGCTGGTTCCGGGCCGGGTATATTTACCAGCAATGGGTGTCCAGGTATTCCCATTGTTTGTTGAAATTTTTAACTGAACATAATCATATCCGGCTTCAATCCGCCAGCGGGCATAAAAGTTAAGCACTGCAACCGATGCATTGGCCAGTGAGATACTCTGTAAAAGGGTTGTAGAATTGTTGGTATTGTTGGCGTAGTTACCCAGTGGAGAATCGGCCATTGAATAGGGAGCGGAATAAGGGAACATGCTGTAGAGACCCCAGCCACCGGTCCATTTTTCAGTGTTCGGAAAGTCGTCGGAAAAGACCACCACCGGTATTCCGTAATATTTTACCAGTGTATCGCGGGTTACTTGGTAGCCATTGTCAAATGCCAACACATAACGGAGTGTATCACCATTTTTAATTCTATCGCTTAGTTCAAAGGGAATTGAATCAATCCTGGTTTGTAAAACAGAAAGATTGTCAATCACAATGGGTTCACCAACCGACACAAAATCATCATCCAGTGGTTCAATCGAAACAGTGTATGTGCCATTGGTCTGACCAAGCCGGGTTAAGGCAAACGTTGCAAAATATTGTTTTTCAGGAATAATAAGTGGTGTGTTGTCGGCGATTTCAGCATAACTGCCCGATAGTCTGGCTGCAAGAATGCTCTGAAGCATATTTATCTGGCAAAGTGGTATGATACGCGACACAGATGGCCAGAACCCATCACCATCGCCACCTACTTCCGGGGTATATGACAGAATTTTATTTTTGGTAGTTTGTTCACCATACATCCAATCGTCTGATCCTCCATTTGTAGGATAAATGGTTGTACTGCCTGCTCCATAGGTAAATTGATTGTCGGCAGTCAGTCTCCTTGAATATTCCGCGAAAATATTATCGTCGGGGCAAATATCCGCAGTATATCCCCAAGGATAAAGCAGCAGATTACTGTAAGAGTGATAATTTAATGCAATTTTAAAATCATGGTTTTCGCAGAACTCTTTCATGATTTGTGTTTCCGGTTCTGAAAACGGAGCTGTGCCCCTATAGGTTTCATCATAGGTATAAGGTGAAGAGCCTTCATCGTCGTAACCCCAGAAGAATCCATAATTCCGGTTAACATCAATACCGAATGATCCATCCCCGTTGTTGCGCCTGTTTTTGCGCCACATACCGCCCCCGTTGGGGTTCGTGTTTATATTGTATTGATAGCCATCTACATTAAAAATTGGTACAAAATACATTTCCGTATTGTCAACCAACTCGCGAATCTCTTCACTAACGGCATAGTTTTCAAGCAGGTAATACATATAGTAAAGAAGGTGCTGCATACCGATGGGTTCGCGGGCGTGGTGCATGCCGGTGTATAGAACCTGGGGTTCATTTTCGGTTTCATTCGGGTTATCAGAAATCTTGACATAATAGATCGGTTCTCCGTTAATGGTAGTGGTGGTAGAAACCGGCGCTTTTATAGTGATGAGGTCAGGGAACAGTGCCGCCATATTATCCAGGTGTGCATAACATTGTTGAATCGTACTAAAACCGCCGCATGACCCTAATGCGAAATTGACCGGAACCGGGTAATCTGAGGGGTCACGCATGGCCTGTTGCCTGATTGTTTCAGGGTCATAACCTGCATTTCGCTGTGTATAATAAGTCTCGAGGTCCTCAATTTCAACAGTAAAGTCCAGCCCAAGCTGCTGAATTTTTGCAAATTCGGTTTGGCTGAGCGCTGCAGTGTATGTACTCTCTTTCTGGTTGTAGAATCCGGCATCGGTTGCAATACCAGCCCGTGCAATACGTGTGATATCGTCAGGCGCAAGGCGGATTTTAACCTGCAGGTATTTTTCCTGCTGAGCCATGGCAGCAGTGAGTGCGAACAGAAGCAAAATGGTAAAAATACGTTTCATAGTTGGGGAGAGTTTGAAAATTTCTTAGGAATATGCAAACGTACTTAATTTTGTGCGGTTTAAACTATTGTGAGAACATAATTTTTGAAAATACCTCCGGGGGCAGTAAGAAGTAAAAGCAAAATTGTTCACGGTGCCGGTCTCTGCTGAAAACAAGATAAACCAGGTTTACATGTACAAAGGAGGAATTTGTGAAACACTTTAAAATGTTTGCTGACAGCACGTATAAACCTGAAAGTGTAAATCGTGGAGCGTTCCAAGCGGTAATGCCCTGGACCAGATATGCAGGCATGAAAACAGAAGACTTAAGCGCTGTTTATGAATATCTACGCACCATGAAACCGGTTGAGAAATCAGTCGTTATGTTTAAGCCTTCAAAATAGCGGGTAGATATTGGCGGGCAGAGCCTCTGACTGGAAAACTATGTCGTTTTGTTAAGATACTCCTCCAGCTTCTCCAGTGCTTCCGGAAAATTTCTTCTGCCAAAACCAATCCGAAGGTATTTGCCCTGATATTCGAACATTTCGCCGGGAACTGTCATAATGCCGGTATCTTTAACCAACCGGTTACTGAAATCGAGTGCAGGTTCTTTGATATTTATCTTTACAAAAGCTACTGAACCCGCTTTAGGCGGAATAAAGGTGAATAGCTCCTTGTGGCGTATTGCAAAAGCTGAGAATAATTCGATATTAGCCCTTATTTTTTTAAGGTTTGGTTGTATGAATTTTTCCGGATGGCTCAGGGCCATCATTGCCAGGATTTCGGCCGGCGCACTACTGCAAATGCTGAGGTAATCCTTAAACGCGACCACTTTTTGAAGAAATGCCTTATCCCGCGCCACAAGCCAGCCAATGCGTAAGCCCGCCAGCCCGAAGGTTTTGGAAGTTCCCCACAAACTGATGCCTTTTTCGTAAATATCGCTTATTGGTGGAAGCTCGGGTATTTCACTGACCATGAGTTTACGGTACATTTCATCCGAAAAAATCCAGGTATCGTGACTGGCTGCGATACGGACAATTTCATCCAGTTGATTTCGGGTAAGGTAAGCTCCGGTAGGATTGTGCGGGAAATTCAAAATAATGATCCTGGTGTTGGGTTGTATCAACCCTTCCAGCGTGGCAGTATCAAATTCCCAGTTAACAGGATTTGGTTGCCAGTAGGAGATTTCACAATTGAGTGACTTCACCACCTCCGACAACGACTGATAACAGGGCGAAACCACTAAGACATGATCGGTAGGGCGTAGCAACACATTCATGGTGATGAAGTTGAGCTCTCCGGGCGAGGCCACCACGACATTTTCTACATTTTCGAGGTTGTAATTTTGAAGTATTGCTCCCCGCAACAGCGGATGTCCTTCACTTTCGGTATAACTAAGGGTCAGCTTTTCCCATAACGCTAATTCCTGTAGCGAAGCTTGTTCCAGAATATATTTCATATCGTAACCATCGCAATCAGAACTTGAGAGCAGATATTTTGCAGTGAATTCATGCCTGGCAAAGTAACGTTCGAGCTTAAAGTCGTTGATATTCATGAAGATAAATTTGGTTTTAGGGGGGCTTATTGCAATTACAAGAAATAAAGTACAAATATAGTTATTCAGAGAGAGGATGCAATTGTCCCAACCAACCACACATTGACATCGACGGAAATATTTCTTTCTAATTGACAATAAATGTTCGAAGTTTTCACCAAATTTATTTTATTGAGGTGGGTCACGTAAAAATTTTTTTAATAATGTCTTGAAGATAGAATAAGGTTAAAAGCTTTGGTGGATATTCGTTTTACTAAGGTTCTTAAGAATAAATAAGGTTGATTTTGTTTTTTTTATGTTCTTAATTGCTGATTGATAAAGGGCTAAAACCTTATTATTCCTTTTTAACCTTAGTAAACAAAAAGCCTCACCCCCAGCTTTTTACCTTATTTCTTCTTTTAACCTTATTCTATTGGAGGATCAAGACTGATGGCATACAGCATAACACAATAGAATAATTGAGATTGCTGCAGCTTGCCTAACCGTCTAACAATTAACCTTGAACCAATCCCCCCTTTATTTGTTATTCCATCGTTCTAAATAGTAAGGAATTCAGGCTATTCTGACGAGTTTCAGGATTAGCAATCTGAATCTTTCTATTAAGGAACCAGGATAATTTTATGTCGATTAGAGCATCTTTTCGTATTGTGCTATTGAAAACCTATTCAAGAATGAGATTACCCTCGGTGAGCTCCCTTTGGTCGGTTCATCGATTCACTTCGTTTCGCTCTGAATTACACACAATTATATGTAATTTTAGGGGAGTTCGGGCGTGGAACATAACAACCTGTCATTCAGAGCGAAGCGAAGAATCTGTTGATCTTTTTACAGACATAATTGAATTTTTTTTATCTTTCCGTGATATAACGCCAATCAAATTAACCCTTTTCCCATGCAGGAAACCACCATTTACAAGCCCCAAAATCATATCCGCATCGTTACGGCTGCCTCTTTATTCGATGGCCACGATGCTGCCATCAATGTAATGCGCCGCATTTTACAATCATCCGGGGCCGAAGTCATTCATCTGGGTCACGACCGCGCCGTGCAGGAAGTGGTGCAGTGTGCCATTCAGGAAGATGTGCAGGCCATTGCCATCACCTCCTATCAGGGCGGGCATATGGAGTATTTCAAGTATATGTTTGATTTGCTGAAAGAGGCCGGTTGTGGCCACATAAAGATATTTGGCGGCGGCGGCGGTGTAATTCTGCCCCACGAAGTTAAAGAGTTGCAACAGTACGGCATTGCCCGCATCTATTCGCCTGACGATGGCCGCACGCTTGGATTGCAGGGTATGATCAATGATTTGCTGCAAAAGGCCGATTTTCCTGTCGGGGATGTAAAAGGGCTGAAGCCGGATGATATCCGTCAGGGCAACACCCGCGCCATAGCCTCGATGATTACGGCCGCCGAAAATGATCCGGAAAGCATCAAAAGTATTACTGGAACCTTGTCTGAGGAATGCGAAGGGCTTAAAAGTCCGGTGCTGGGCATCACGGGTACCGGTGGTGCCGGGAAATCATCGCTGGTAGATGAACTGGTTAGGCGTTTTCTGCAATCCAATCCTGAAATGAAAATGGCTATCCTCTCGGTGGATCCCACCCGCCGTAAGAGTGGTGGGGCTCTGTTGGGTGATCGCATCCGTATGAACGCTATCAACACACCCCGCGTATTTATGCGCAGCATGGCCACCCGTCAGGCCCACCGCGCCCTCTCCAAATACATCAGCGACGCAGTTTGCATCGTGAAAAACGCCGGCTTCGACCTGGTCATCCTCGAAAGTTCGGGCATTGGACAGGGCGACACCGAAATTGTGGATTATGCCAATATTTCACTTTACGTGATGACGCCTGAATATGGTGCAGCCTCACAATTGGAAAAGATTGATATGCTTGACTTTGCGGATGTAATCGCCATCAATAAGTCGGATAAGCGTGGTGCCGCCGATGCCCTGCGTGATGTGAAAAAGCAATATACCCGCAATCATCAGTTGTGGGATGCCGATCCCGAAAACTTGCCGGTTTTTGGCACCATGGCATCACAGTTTAACGATGTTGGGGTAAATAAACTGTATGATTATCTTATCACCCTGATGAATGAAAAATCGGGTACCGGTTTTAAATCCCAGGTACTTGCCCCGGATGATGAGCAAGACCGCAGCCTGATTATTCCGCCTTCGCGCGTTCGTTACCTTTCTGAAATTGCCGAAACCGTGCGGGGTTATAACAAAAATACAGATGAGCTTGCCGAAAAAGCTACAGAGCTGCAATCATTGGAAAAAGCGCTGGAACTTGTTGAAAAAGAAAAGGGCAAAGCCGTTGAAATCCTAAAAGAGAAGTCAGCCGATTTGAGAAAGTCCCTGGGCGATGAAAACCTGCATGTGCTCGAAACCTGGGAAGCGAAGAAGAAGACCTATCAAGATCCGGAATATGTTTTTTCGGTGCGTGGCAAAGAGATCAGGATTGCAACGCATACGGACTCGCTTTCGCATTCGAAAATCTCAAAAATCAGCATGCCCCGTTATCATAGCTGGGGCGATATTTTAAAATGGACGCTGCGCGAAAATGTGCCGGGCGAGTTCCCGTTTGCTGCCGGGGTTTACCCATTCAAGCGCGAAAATGAAGACCCCACCCGTATGTTTGCCGGTGAGGGCGGTCCGGAGCGCACCAACAAGCGTTTCCATTATGTTTCTGCCGGTATGCCTGCCCGCAGGTTATCCACCGCTTTCGATTCGGTAACGTTGTATGGCGCCGATCCGGATGTTCGACCCGACATTTATGGCAAAATAGGGAATGCCGGGGTTTCCATTGCCTGCCTCGACGATGCCAAGAAACTATACTCCGGCTTCAACCTCGTGGATGCTGCCACCTCCGTAAGCATGACCATTAATGGCCCTGCGCCCACGCTGGTGGGGTTTTTCATGAATACCGCCATTGATCAGCAATGCGAATTGTACATCAAACAGCACGGTCTGGAAGCCGAAACAGAGAAAAAGATCGCCAAAATTTACAAAAAGCGCGGAACCAAACGTCCGGCCTATCAGGGTAAACTGCCCACAGGTAACGATGGTCTGGGATTGATGTTGCTGGGTGTAACCGGCGAACAGGTGCTGCCTGAGGACATTTATCAAAAAATTAAAACCGATACCATTTCAAAAGTGCGCGGTACGGTGCAGGCAGATATTTTAAAGGAAGACCAGGCGCAGAATACCTGTATTTTCTCCACCGAGTTCTCGCTGAAAGTGATGGGCGATGTGCAGGAGTACTTTAATATCCATAAAATAAGGAATTTTTATTCGGTTTCCATTTCGGGCTACCACATTGCCGAAGCAGGGGCCAATCCAATTACACAGCTTGCCCTTACGCTGGCCAATGGCTTCACTTACGTGGAATATTACCTGTCGCGGGGCATGAAAATTGACGATTTCGCACCCAATTTTTCCTTTTTCTTTTCCAATGGTATTGATCCCGAATATGCCGTATTGGGCCGCGTTGCCAGGCTGATCTGGGCCAAGGCCATGAAGCTGAAGTATGGCGCCAATGAGCGGGCACAAATGTTGAAATACCACATACAGACCTCTGGCCGTTCGCTTCATGCCCAGGAAATCGGATTTAACGACATCCGCACCACCCTGCAGGCGCTGTATGCCATCTACGACAATTGTAACTCATTGCATACCAATGCATACGACGAGGCCATTACCACGCCTACTGAAGAATCTGTGCGCCGGGCCATTGCCATTCAGCTCATCATCAACCATGAATTAGGCCTGGCCAAAAACCAGAACCCGCTGCAAGGCGCCTTCATCATTGAAGAACTCACCGATCTGGTGGAAGAAGCTGTAATGGCCGAATTCGACCGCCTTACAGAACGCGGTGGAGTGCTGGGTGCCATGGAAACCATGTATCAACGCAGTCGCATTCAGGAAGAATCGCTTTACTACGAAAAACTCAAACACAGCGGCAAACTGCCAATTATGGGCGTGAACACCTTCCTTTCATCCGAAGGCTCACCAACGGTTATTCCTGCGGAAGTCATCCGTTCCACACCCGAAGAAAAGGACTATCAGGTTAATATGCTGAAAGAACTTCACAAAACCTGGCAACCCGAAGCGGAAGAGGCGCTTAAGAAACTGCACCACATCGCCGCTACCAATGGCAATGTGTTCGAATCGCTGATGGAAGCCACCAGGTTTTGCTCGCTGGGGCAGATTACCAATGAGTTGTTTTGGGTTGGAGGGCAGTATAGGAGGAGCATGTAGTTGGGAGACAGGGAAGGGGAGACGAAGAGACTGAGAGACTGAGAGAAATTGCCAATTTCTAATTTCTAATTTCTAATTGTCTAATGTTTAATGTGAGGAGATAGTTAAGAAATCAGCGGTGGCTGAGTGTTGTGCGAAATTAATGATGTTTTGGAATCTCAGTAATGCTTTCGCAAAATGTATCGAAGCCATAAGGGAAAACGGGGACTGAGAGACTGAGAGACTGAGAGACGAAGAGAAATTTCTAATTTCTAATGTCTAAAGTCTAATGTGAGGGAATAGTTAAGAAATCAGCGGTGGCTGAGTGTTTTGCGAAATTAATGATGTTTTGGAATTTCAGTAATGCAGATGGGAAGACGGAGTTTTCAAATGTTTTTTGACAACTGCCAACTGCTTTTTGCCAACTGAGAGACTGAGAGACGAAGAGAAATTTCTAATTTCTAATGTCTAAAGTCTAATGTGAGGGAATAGTTAAGAAATAAGCGGTGGCTGAGTGTTTTGCGAAATTAATGATGTTTTGGAATCTCAGTAATGCTTTCGCAAAATGTATCGAAGCCATAAGGGAAAACGGGGACTAAGAGACGAAGAGACTGAGAGACGGGAAGTTAGAATTTTCAACTAGGTTTTATCAACTGCTTTTTGCCAACTGCCAACTGTGCACTGTTTAATCATGCAAGCAGAGGGCAAGTGAAATTGCTTAGGTTAATTTCTGGGATCAGACATCGAAAACGGAGGCGCAAATTTTAACAATATGATCCAAAACTATTTTCCGACCATGTGTAACTCAATATCTGACATTATTCCCTCGAGGTTTTTTATTTGAGTTTGCCCGACCCTTATCACAAGCTGCACACCTTCAATGCTTTTAACAAAGTTGAATAGTTCGTCAGACGGGGCTGTTTCATGTGGGGTGTGCATTAAAAGTAAAAAATCGGCCTGCCTGATATCTGGGCACATTTTGCCACCGGTATGGTTGTTACCAATTAAATAATAATGAACGCGCTGGTTTAATTCATAAAATGTGAAGAAAGGGTAAGATATAACTTTCCCTGTTTTTTCCGAATACACCGGCAGATCATCTGTCCTGATCAGGTCAAGGCCAGCGATACGGTTTATCAGGAAAGCAAGTTTGTATTCTCTGAGCGGACTTACTATGCCTAATTTATTCAGTCCCGGATAGGATTCCGGTGTACTGATCAGTTTCTTTTTTGCCATTTGTTTGCTTTCAGGCAAATATAAGAAACTTTATAAGCAGGAATTGCTCAAATGAGCAGTAAATTATCTGCGGTTATTTAGAGGAAAATGGAAAGCTCAGGAAATAGTATATCAGCGGCTAATGTTGGGCTTCAACTTTTGAATTGCCATTAATTCCAAAAAACTCAATGGCTTTCATGGCGGCATTTTGCTCTGCCCCTTTTATTGAATAGTCGCGACCTGTTCCTGTAACTTCATTATTTACCAGGACATCAACCACATATTGTTTGTTATAACCTGACCCAACCTCCTGAACTACAACAAATTCAACAGTACTTTTCTCTTTTTGTACCCATTCAATCAGTTTACTTTTAAAGTTTACATCGGTATTGACCAACTCGGTAATGTCGAAATTGTTCTTAATTACCCTGCTTATCAATATTTTACGGGTAAAATTATATCCTTTGTCGAGGTACATTGCACCAATGATTGCCTCGAAAGCATCCCCTTTGATGGAACGATAAACATTGTTTTTTTCCTGAGTATGAATAATAAGTTGGTCTATACCCAGGCGGAGGGAGAGTTTGTTCAATTGGGCCCGACTGACAATCCTGGAACGCATTTCAGTGAGGAAACCTTCGTCTTTATAAGGAAACATCCTGAACAGGAAATCGGCAACCACAGTACTGAGTACAGTATCACCCAGAAACTCGAGTCTTTCGTTGCTTATTCTGACTCCGTTATAAAGCTCTTCGGCTTGCGACTTATGCCGGAAGGCAAGTTTATATAAAGCAATATTTTCGGGATAATACCCGAAAATATTTTTTATAGCTTCATAAAAATGTTTTTCACTGGAAAGGTAAAACCTCAGAGGTCTTAATTTCAGGGCAACCACTGCTTACTCGACAAATTTCTTAAACAGGATGGAAGCGTTATGTCCACCAAATCCAAAGGTATTGCTGATAGCTGCATTCACGGTGCGCTTAACGACTTTGCCAAAGGTAAAGTTTAGTCTATTGTCAATTTCCGAATCATCGGTAAAATGGTTGATGGTCGGGGGAATCAGGTTATTCTGAATAGCCAGAATAGTAGCGATGGATTCAATTGCACCGGCGGCTCCGAGCAAATGGCCGGTCATCGATTTGGTGCTGTTGATGTTAATTTTTGGAGCAAGATCGCCGAACAGGTTCACGATAGCTTTGCATTCCGCAATATCACCCAATGGCGTTGAAGTACCGTGGGTATTGATATGGTCAATATCGGCAAGCCTGAGTCCAGATTCTTCAATAGCGCCTGCCATTGCCCTGCGGGCACCATCACCGTCGGGATGCGGGCTGGTCATGTGGTAAGCATCGGCAGTAAGACCGCTTCCGATAATCTCAGCATAAATTTTGGCTCCACGGGAAATGGCGTGTTCCAGTTCTTCAAGAATAAGAGCACCGGCACCTTCGCCAATAACAAAACCATCGCGGTCTTTATCAAAGGGGCGGGATGCAGTTTTAGGATCATCATTACGGGTTGAAATAGCATGCATCGCATTAAAACCACCAACTCCGGGAGCATTAACAGCAGCTTCAGAACCACCGCAAACAAACATATCGGCTTTTCCCCATCTAATATAGTTGAACGCATCAACAATAGCATTGGCGGAGGAAGCACAAGCGGAAACAGTGGCAAAATTAGGACCACGGAATCCATGTTTGATTGAAATATGACCTGCAGTAATATCTGCTATCATTTTGGGAATAAAGAAAGGATTGAATCTAGGTGTTCCATCTCCTTTGGCATAATCACTGACTTCATCCTGAAAGGTGGAAATACCTCCAATACCAGATGCCCAGATAACACCAATGCGGTTGAGGTCGAGTTTTTCGGGTACAAGCCCTGCATCAGCAATTGCTTCATCAGAACTAATCATGCCGAACTGGGCGTAGGGATCGAACTTACGAACTTCTTTCCTGTCAAAATAATTCAGGGCATCAAAGTTCTTGATTTCGCATGCAAACTGAGTTTTAAACTTAGATGCATCGAACCGTGTAATACGGTCAGCGCCGCTTACTCCATTAATCAATCCCTCCCAGTACTCTGGAACGTTATTGCCTAATGGAGTAAGTGCACCTAATCCGGTTACTACTACTCGTCTTAACTTCATTCAGGAAATTCCTTATTTGGTGTTGTTTTCGATGTAGGCAATTGCGTCACCTACTGTACCGATTTTTTCAGCCTGATCATCAGGGATAGCAATGTTGAATTCTTTTTCAAATTCCATGATCAGTTCAACGGTATCAAGAGAATCTGCACCTAAATCGTTGGTGAAACTTGCCTCGGGAGTAACTTCGTTCTCATCAACGCCAAGCTTATCAACTATGATAGCTTTTACTTTTGTTGCAATGTCTGACATTTTTTCTCCTTTTTTGGTTTAAGGCTGCAAAGAAACAAATTATTCAAATACCAAACAAAAAAAAGAACGACATGAGGATTTTTGTATTTACAATTTGCAGATATACAATGACATGGAGTTATGGCATTGTCTTACATGTAACTATTTTGTTTTATTTAAATCACAGAAAAACAATAAGATAACGACAGGGCAAGTAAATGAATTAAAATTGGCTTAAAATTAAGAATTCCCAACCTGGCGTAATTCTGTTGTTGCGGTTTGTAGCTGTTCAACCCATGTTTTTAGAGGGCATTTACGGTTTCAGAGTATCGATGTCCGGGGTTACAGAGTTAAAGATTGTAAAGACGCGATGCCTTGCGTCTCTTTTCATTGAAAACGGAATTTTTCGCAACCTATCGAAGTCCATAACTGATGCCAGGGTAATCCGTGATTGTGAAACGTTTAATGAATTTTATCGAGTTAACGCCAATAAATTTATCACTGTTCTCTATCCCACGAAGATAAATGTTTTGGGATGTTTAAGCGGTTATTACTAAAACAGAAAATGGAATGAATGATATGCAATTTTTGGTCTGGCCGGATTAATTACTGCCAGTCAATCTCCCCACTGCCATAGCAGATTTCGCTCTGCTCATCGTAAACAACCCCAAATTGGCCGGCTGCAATGCCAGAAACAGGCAGCTCCGACTCAATGACAACCTGCCTGTTGATCATTTGCAATGTGCCTTTGGTAAAGTCGGGCGTATGCCTGATTTTAAAGGTAATCTGCCTTGGCGACTCAAGGTTTTCCCAGGGATTTCCCGAGATGAAATGAAAACCGCTCAGGCGGATGGTATTGCTGTATTGGATCAGCGGATCGTAACCATTTGAAACGTAAATGACATTTTCTTGGGTATCTTTTTTTACCACAAACCAGGGCCCCTGACTAAGTCCAAGACCTTTGCGCTGGCCGATGGTGTGAAACCAGAATCCATTGTGTGTTCCCAAAATCTTTCCGGTCTCCAGTTCAACTATTTTTCCTTCTTTTTCACCGACATACCTGCGCAAAAAATCGTTGTAATTCACTTTGCCCAGAAAGCAGATGCCCTGACTGTCTTTTCGCCCGGCACTGGGCAGATGGGCATCGGTGGCAATTTTACGGACTTCTGCTTTGTGCAGGCCGCCGATCGGAAACATCAGTTTCTGCAATTGCGGGTAAGTTATCTGGGCCAAAAAATCTGTCTGGTCTTTAAGCTTGTCTTTGGCAGTTGCAAGGAACTTTTTTCCGTCCTTTTCCAGGGTAGATGCA
>JBBQBC010000032.1:0-24659 GCA_038317155.1 Bacteroidales bacterium | reverse complement strand
CTGTCATTCAAACCCGATTCTTGCTTATATTTGTCCATGGAAAAGTTTGTTTAAAAGTTTGACTGCTTTTACACCTCAAAGATAATGATTATCAATGAGATAACAAACTTTTCCTGTTTTTTATGAATTATTCAGGTTAGAAATGTTTCGATCATCGAAACACAAATTATAAAACCTGCAGAGAAACCAATTGAAGTTGAAAATTACCGGATGTTGTGGCGAAGGTCTAAGATTAGTCGGAGGCATCATTCCATAATTCATTTTATTACTGTATTACATCAATACACTTGTAAAACCGCCGGGTATATTGTTCTGAGTTAAGCTGGCTTATGGTTACCCCGTATGCTTTGCCCGAAGTGGAATGAATAAATTTTGATTTCATTCCGTTTGCTTCGCAGATAATGCCTACATGTCCTATTTGATTCTCATCGAGATGACCATAAAAAACCAGGACATCACCCACTTTAAATTCTTCGGGTTTTTGTGCAGCTCCTAAAAACTGATATTCTCCGGATCCACGGGGAAGATTGATGTTAAAATGTTTAAACACAAAATAAACAAACCCTGAACAGTCGAACCCTTTGGCAGGCTCAAAACCCGCATAACAATACTTTGTGCCGAGGTAAGTTTTCGCAAATTCAATAACCTCTGATCTGTTAATTTCTGCCTGCCTGATAACTGGTTTTCCTGCTACTAACTGATTTGTGATATTGTAAGGTTGCAAACAATTGGTAAATAAGATTACGATGGAAATAAAAGAGAGTTTTTTCAGCATTTGATTGAATTAGATTCTGGAATCTTATTAAGCGTGTGATAGGTGAGATAGTAGCAACACAGAGTGTATAGCTTTCCTTATCAATACAAAATTAATTCTTTAATTCGAAATTAACCGGGAAACGGAACAAAATAATCTATTCTATCTGAAAATTCATCTATTTGCAAAGACTGGCATGGAGTAAACCCTGATGATTGGAATTTCTGCTGTTTCCAAATGAAAATAATTTTCTTCCTATTAATGCTACTTGCGCTAAGGCCAAACGCAAATATCCGGCCCAGCATTTAATTAAATTGGGAAACATTAACAATTACTTTCTGTAAAAGAAGTTATCAGACTGTACAGAACACTTACATTCGCAAAATGAAAAAATACGTTTTCTATCTCATTTTATTTCTGGTTCCTGTTTTAAATAAGGCTGGTTCTGAAATCCGATATCCTGTCGGTGAATCAAAAAATGATATTTATTCCGTTTTAAATTTGTCACAATATGGTTTGTCAAATGAAGTATTTCAACTGGCACTAACAGGCCACAATAAGCTTGAAGCTGAAGGCCGGCTTGAAAATCCTGATATTTTAACCATCGTTGACTTTTCGCAGACAAGCAAAAATAAGAGAATGTATGTGATAGATTTCCTTAAACAAAAGCTGTTATTCAATACAGTTGTAGCTCATGGCAAGAATACCGGAGAGGAATATGCACAGCATTTCTCTAATGAGTTGGGATCCCTTAAAAGCAGTCTTGGATTTTATGTAACAAAAAATCATGTAATGGGTAATACGGTCGGGTTGTCGCTGATTATTCAGGGTATTGAGAAAGGATTCAATGACAATGCAATAAGTCGTCAGATTATTATGCATGGTGCCAGTTATGCGACCGAAGATTTTATCAGGAAGAACGGAAGACTTGGCAGAAGCTACGGGTGCCCTGCTCTGCCGCCAGATATCATTAAGCCGGTTATTGAAACCATTGAGAATGGTTCCTGTTTGTTTATTTATTATCCCGATTCCGTTTATCTCCATAAGTCCTCTTTAATCAGCTAAAGAGTCGGATAAAGCAAAGCCGGAAGGCCGTTTTTCGGATGGTCAGACATGCCAGAAGTTATTCTGACCGCTTAGGCAGGAAAGTAAAGAAAGTAACCAATTCATAGTTAGAATCTTACTTTTTGCATACTGCAGGTCGATTTCGGACTTTCAAATACCCGCTGATTCGTACCTAATTTTTCCTTTTTAGTCACCAAAGCACGACCTGTTCCGAACTTTTTGGAAAAATCACGAATGAACTCCAAATTAACTTACTCATTTTGTGTATCCTGACAGCCTAACGCAGTTTGGGATAGTGGCACGGAAATCCGTTTTTTAACCGGACATTTGTGTTCCGATATGTGTTTTATTGCAGTTGATTTAATGGTTATAGAAAATTGCATCCTTTTAAATGTGTGAATTATGAAACTAATTACAATCATTCTGTAATGCAAATCATTTTACTGACACTTAATTTTGCTTTCATTAAATGAACATTTTTTTAATACGTATAATTAAGTGAAAGGGGAAATGATGTCAATTCAGGAGAGAAGTAATATTCACCAGGAGGGTCAGCCTGACATTAAGGCTCAAAGCCTGAAAAAAGGGGTTGATTATGCCGACGCGATGAAGGATTTGAATTCAAAAATCCTCAGCATTACCATGACCATAACAGAACATTACCCTGAGTTGTCAAAATATTTGGATGAGGTGCCAGCCACCATCCCGATCGAAAGTAATCCGGAAATGACACTGAGCCATTTACTGGCCTATTATGAATCGTTGAATTCGATTTTGGGTAATTACAAATTAGATCATCCCTGAATTGAATGCAAAAATTTAAGCACTTTGTCAAACAGAAAAGTAAACTTGAAATCTTTCATTTACCAAACAATATAACACATGAATAATTTATTCAGAGGATTAATATCAGGCTATGGAGCCTATAAACTTGGCGGTGGCTGTATTGGCACAATCGTGGTATTTATTATAATCTGGGTGATCCTCGGACAGTGTAGTTAGAACAGACCGTATCAGAAGACAGATTAAAAAGCCCGGGGCCTTGTAAATCCGGGACCATTAATCTTTTGCAGGCAATTGTGAAAGTAATTACTGAGAACGGTAATTCATGTACCAGATGGATGGTTCCATACTTAATTATTTTCAGCAAAAATATGATTAAAATATTGTAAGACAGACATATAGTGACTTTAATGTCTGGTTTGAGATCGGAAATGGAGAAGGGTCATGTTTCCTATTTTATAATACTATGAACTTAATTCATATTCCTAATCCGGGAATGTGTGAATTTTATAACTTATATTTAAAGTAGTGTAATACTTAACCGTTATCTGGTGCTTAACTTTGGCTTCAGAATAAACCTAACCCTTAATGCAATGAAAGAGGTAATCCCAGGAAACGACTTCCCGGTAGTTTGTGTGGGTGGATCTGCCGGGGGGCTTGATGCCTATGTACGTTTGCTAAAGAATCTGCCCTCCGATATGGGTGTTGCTATCGTTATTGTCAATCACCTGCGTGAAGTGGCCACCATGCTGCATGAGATTCTTCCACAGCACACTGAAATGCCCGTTGTTCTGATTACTGAAAAGCTTGATATTAAGCCCAATCAGGTTTTTATCATCCCTGAAAAACGTGATTTACATGTGCTTAAGGGAGAGTTCCGGTTGAAACCAATATCAAAGCCATGGGGATGGCCCGATGTAATTACCGTATTTATGCGTTCAATGACTAAGAATTGGTCAGGTAAACTCATTGCAGTAATTGTTTCCGGATATGACGGAGATGGGGCCGACGCGCTGTGTGGTATCAAAAAAGCAGGGGGTATTACGATTGCCCAAAAGCCTGAAACAGCCTCACAGCCTGATATGCCTCAGTCTGCAATAGCAAGCGGATGTATAGATTTTATCCTTTCGCCTGAGGAAATTGCCAAAGAAATCATTCGCATTGCCGGTAGGAGTGCTGCCAGACAATAGCCAAATCTACCTTGATGCGATAGCGTCCGTGGAAGGCAGGGTTGATATCCTGATAATTGGAACAGGCCGATGGATTGCAGCCAGAATAACGAAACTGGTGACAAAATAATGATTTACAAAATCCGAAAGTAGATGACCTGCTTGACGATATTGGAGAATTGGTTACAAATGTGGGTGACCAGGTTTTGGTTTTCCCAATCTACAAAATGCCCGGCAAAACAGGCCTCGCAGCAATATTTTGTTATTAATTAAAACCCAGACTAATGAAAATTAAATTTTATAAAGCTAAAAACGGCAATGGTTGCGATGAACTTATTGCCCCCACGACTGCCAGATTATCAAGGGATCTGAGCCGGTTTAACGACCATATAACACAGGTGGAAGTTCATCTTTCAGACGACAATGGCAAAAAAGCCGGAGTAAAAGACAAGCGATGTGTGATTTTAGTGGAAGTTCAGGGCTTGCATTCAATATCAATTACCGGTCATGCCGGCTCTCACGAGGAAGCTGTAAATGAGGCCATCCTTAAACTCAAAATGTCGCTCCATGCAACGTATGGTCGTTTGAGGGTTTATTAGAAACGATCAAACAGAAGTCATCTGTTATAAATGCATGATTGTAAGCCAGGAATCAGGCCACGGTGTGCTCTTTCGCACAACTTATCGAAAAACAATAAACCTGAAAGCCAAAAAGAGCCCTGCGCCCTGCGCCCTCCCGACGAAGTGGTCGGGATTCCGCTTCGCTACATGTGCTTTATGCTCTGCGCCCTGCGCCCTGCGCTAAATGGGACAAGGGACGATTCCTTCTATCAAAAGTCCTGCTTCTAAGTGAATGATAAGGAGACGAAGAGACTTAAGGACTAAGAGACTTAGAGATGGGCCTTTGGTTGAAAGTTGTGCTTCCAAGTGTGTGATGAAGAGAACGCGAGACTGCGAGACAACAGGAAAAAGGGGACGGAACTCACGGTATCTTTCATGCTCCATGCCCTTTGCCCTGCGCCCTTTGCCCTGAGCCCTTTGCCCTGAGCCCAGTGGCTTCGATACATTTTTCGAAAACTTAAAATCTACTCCAAATCAACACTGATCTCGAAAAACACTCAGCCACCGGCCCTGCGCCCTGCAATGTGTGAATAATGTAACTCTTCATGGCAATTATGTAACGTAAACTACCTATATTCAACCGAATTTTGTATGTTGTAAATATGGATCTTTGCCTTTGTTTATTGATTCATGCTTTTAACCGCTTGCGGGATTTATTGTATTTTATTGTTGAAATCACTCAGATGCTTATAGTGAAGGATAATGTTCAAAACAGGAATAGATGGCCTGATATTATGAATTGGAAACTTTTTGTGCATAACAAACGTTTCATACATACCAATTTTTGTCAATGAATAAATGGAGTGCTATTCTGAAAAAAACGTTGAGGGTAATCCTATGGGTTGCCCTTGGTTTTGTGGTGCTGTTTATTCTGGTTGCCTTGCTGATCCGGATTCCCGCGATTCAAAATAAGATTACCGGCTACGCAATCCATTTTGTAAGCGGCAAAACCCACACCAGGATAGAATTAGAGGAGATCCGTATTTCATTTCCCAAAACGGTGGTAATAAAGGGCCTTTATCTTGAAGATATTCAGAAAGATACCTTGTTGTATGCCGGAAAAGTAAACATCAATATTTCATTATTTGGTTTGCTGAAAAATAAGATAGATGTAAATTCTTTCGCGCTTCAGGATGTAGTGCTCAATTTGAAGCGGGCAGAAGACGATTCCCTGTATAACTTCAATTTCCTTCTGACTGCCTTCACCGATACAACCGGTAAAAAAGCGGTGAAACCTGCGAAAAGCAGCAAATGGATGATCAATGTTGATAAAGTCGAACTGAAAAGCATAAGGGTACTTTACGATGATAAATATTCCGGAACCTACGCAGCAATGGATTTAGATCATCTCAGATTAACCATGGACAGGTTAGATCTGGCAAACTCAAATTATCAGGCTGATGAATTACTGATCGAAAAACTAACAGTCAATGCACTGATAAATAAGTCTTCTACAACCGGCGGTACCGCGGGGGAAAGTGTGCTGCCCAAAATATCTGCCAACAAAATCCAGATCAGCGATACACACATTACTTACGGTGATTCTGTTGTCAGACAGTCGGTTACAGGTGATGTTAACCACCTGGATATTATGAATGCTGCGATTGATCTGGAAAAACAAACCGTATCTCTGGCAAAATTGTTTCTGTCGAAAAGCAAAATTCATTACAAATCAACTGAACAAGGGCCGATTTCTGACACTGCAGTTTTGGCAGGCAATGTCACGGCATCAAACAGTGACTGGACTGTTTCTGCAGGGCGCATCGAACTGGATGACAATTTACTGGCTTACAATGTTGTAAATACGCCTGTGTTAAAGCATGCCTTTGATGTAAATCACATGGAGTACAAGCAGTTGTCGCTTAAAGCCGACAATTTCTTTTACTCGCCGTTAAAAACGGAAGTTTCTGTAAAAGAATTCACTGCGATTGATCAGCATAATTTTTCAATCACACAATTTGAGACCGATTTTCGCATGGATTCCCATTCCATAACGGCCAGTAAGCTAAAAGTTAAAACGGCTGCCTCTGTTATAGAAGCTGATCTGAAAATTCAGTTTTCTTCACAGGCGTCGCTGAAGGATTCCTTCCCGTTTATGGTGCTTAACGTGGATATGAAAAATGTGAGCATTAGAAATTCCGAAATTGTTTATTTCAATGCCGGGCTTTACAAGCAGCCATTTTTCAGGAATGTAATGAACATGACAACCATTAGTGGAAGTGTTACCGGTCCGGTTAATGACCTGAAAGGCAAAAATCTTTCAATAAAAACAGGAAATAGCAGCGTTGTCTCATCTGAATTTGCCATCAAAGGATTGCCCGATGCGGAAACGGCATATTTTCGTTTCCCGGATCTCAGGATAAATACCGGCAGAAAAGACATCAGGATGTTTGCAGGCAATGTTATTCCCGATAGCATTTCGCTGCCTGAAGATATCAGGTTGAGAATTAATTTTAAAGGGCAGTTAAAATCGTTCCTGACCACAGTGGCCATGAACAGCAGTTACGGATCTGCCGACATCACTGCTTCGATTGATAAAAACGAAAACTTCAGAAGTAAATTAAGCCTTGTAAAATTCGATGTTGGCCGTCTGCTTATGGATACCGCGATGTTTGGCCCGGTTTCGCTCAAAGCCGAAACAAATGGCCGTGGGTTGGACAAAAATACGATCAGGGCAAAAATCAGGGCCGATGTTTCACAGATTTATCTCAACCGATACGACTATCATAACCTGGTGGTGGATGGCGATATAACCGGTCAGAAATTTGAGGGGAAAATTGGTCTGGACGATAAAAATGCTGCTTTTGACTTTGATGGCCTGGTCAACCTGAACCCCGGGGAGGAAGCATATAAATTCAACCTGAATGTGAAGGGGGCCGACCTTCAAAAGCTTGGAATAACCGGGCAGGACGTCAGAATAAGCCTGATGGCATCGTCAGATCTGAAAGGCAGGTCTGCGTCGGAAATAAATGGCACTGCAGGAATCACGAAGATTTACATCGCACATGAAGACAAAGAGTATCTGCTTGAATCATTTTTGCTGGCGGCCATCAATGAAACGAAAAAGAGCGAATTAGCCGTCAACAATGCGTTGGTAGGTTTAAAGTATCAGGGAACATTCTCTCCCATGTTCCTTGCCCGGGAGCTTGGCATATTTCTAAACAGCTATTTTCCGTTTTCTTCAACTGATTCATTATCAGGGGGGCTAGACCCTCAGAATTTTAATTTTGAAGTTCAGCTTCACAACCATCCCATTCTTTCGGAATTGTTGTTGCCTCAACTCAAGGAATTTGAGCCAGGTTTGATAACAGGGAGTTTTGACAGCGAAAAAAATGACCTTAAACTGAATGCTGAAATGAAGAAAATAGTTTATGGCACTACTGAAGTCAGAAACCTTTTGTTGGATGTGAGCACAGACGCCAAAGCCCTGAACTATAAAATAACCACTACCCGGATTTCGAGTCCGCAATTCAATCTCGATAATTTTCAGGTAAGCGGGAAACTAGCCGACAAAACCATCTACACAACCGTTTCTTCAATTGATGAAGCGAAGAACAAAAAGCTTGTTCTTAATGCCTTGATTGTCAGGGAAAACAACAACTTCAGGTTGACACTTGACCCCAATGACTTTTATCTGATGAATGATCAGTGGAACATTGCAGCCGATAATTATATAGAATTCGGAGACCCCGGATTTTTAATCCATAATCTCTTTCTCGATAATGCAGGAAGTCAGGTAAATATCCATTCGGTAAACGATAAATTCAACGACGATCTGGAAGTGGCGATCAAAAACTTCAGACTTGATGATATTTCGGGAATTATTTCAAAAGATACCACCCTGCTTGAAGGTACAGTTGACGGGAATGCAAAGCTTGTCAGGGTTGGCAGCACGTATGGTATGATTGCGGATTTAAAAATTTCCGACCTGATTGTTCGCCAGATACCCATTGGTAACCTGACCGTAACTGCAGATAATCCCACTTCGGAGAAGTTTACGCTTGATGTCAGGCTGTCGGGTGCCGAAAATAATGTTACGGCCAAAGGCTATTTCATTCCGAAAGGTGGCAATAACTCGGTGAGTATAAAATCAGATATACAATCGCTTTCATTGAAAACTCTTGAAGCCTTTTCGATGGGAACCATCACCGGAGCATCCGGAAAACTAACAGGAAATGTTTCCATTGAAGGAAATGCCAATGCGCCGGAAATAACCGGCGGGCTGACCTTCAACAATGCTTTTATCAAACCCGCGGCATTGAACAGTACCCTTGAATTGAAAAACGAAACTGTTCAGCTTAAAAAGGATGGTCTGTATTTTAATTCATTTACCATGCTTGATCCCAGCGGAAACAAGGCAACTGTAGATGGGTCGGTTAAGATGGAACAATTCAAAAATTTCATATTCGCACTGGATGTCAATACGCAAAACTTCCAGTTATTCAATACAACTTCTGAAAATAATAAGGTGTTCTATGGCAAAATGATCATCGACAGCCGCATCAGTGTGAAGGGGCCGATGTCGCTTCCGGTGATTGATGCCAAAATAAAGATGAAGGAGGGCTCAAATTTCACTTTTGCCGTTCCCGAAACAAAACTGACCACTTATAAAGGGGAAGATGTTGTAGAAATTGACAATAAGTTCAAAATCAACCCCATTCTTTACAGTGATGACAAAAAAAGCCAGAAGGCCACCGGGCTTACCGGGTTTGATATCACCTCTGTCATCGAAGTAGATAAGGAGGCAACCCTCAGGCTGATGATGGATCCTACTTCTTCAGATTCTCTGGTAGTTAAAGGAGATGCGGCGCTAAGCCTAACCATTGACCGGAGTGGGAAAATGAGCCTTACCGGTGCTTACCACCTCGATGAAGGCAGTTATATCGTTACCCTTGAATCGGTGGTAAAAAGGAAATTTGATATTGATCCGGGGAGCACCATTATCTGGAATGGTGATCCTCTGGACGCTGATATATCCATCAATGCCATTTATACAGTAAGGGCGGCTCCCATCGATCTGGTGGCAGACCAGATGAGTGGAATGAGCGATGCCGACAAAAACACCTACAAACAGCGCTATCCGTTTCTGGTTTACCTGAAACTCCGGGGAGCGATTCTGCAACCTGAAATCAGTTTCGATATTCAGTTGCGGCCCGAGGACAAAGGCATCTTTGGCGGGGCGGTAAATGCAAAACTCAATATGCTTAACGAAGATCCGTCGGCACTTAACAAACAGGTGTTTGCGCTGTTGGTTCTTGGCCGGTTTATTCAGGAGAACCCGCTGGAAACGGAAGGAGGCTCTGCTGTTAACACTGCAATCCGATCAACGGTAAGTAAATTTTTATCGGCACAACTCAATAAATTGAGTTCAAAACTGGTACCCGGCGTGGAACTTAATTTTGATGTTCAGTCTTACGAGGATTACGGCTCGGGGCAGGCCAAAGGCAGGACGCAGGTGGATATCGGGGCAAAAAAACAACTTTTCAACGAACGCTTAACTGTTCAGGTTGGGGGTGTGGTTGATGTTGAAGGTGCGAAAGCACAGCAAAATTCAGCCAGCGATATTACCACCGATGTTACGGTAGAGTATAAACTGACAACAGACGGCAGGTACCGGCTTAAAGGGTTCAGTCACAATCAGTATGAAGGAGCCATTGAAGGCCAGCTTGTTGAGACAGGTATAGGCTTTATGTATGTACGCGACTTTAACAGATGGAAGTATTTCTTCAAATCGCGACGGAAAAAAGGTGATTCATTAAAAAATGTAAAGCAATGAAAAGCCCGGCTTTGACGAAACACGCCATTATCCTGATATGTATGCTTTTAACAGCCTGCAGCGGAACAAAGCATTTGCCCGCGGGAGAGAAACTGTACACTGGTGCTCAGGTTAAACTGGAATCAGCAGAAAAGATCAGCAAAAAAAAGCTACGATCAATTAAAAAGACTGCTGAAGGTGCATTGTATCCCAAACCCAATAGCAGCTTTTTGGGCATGCGCTTTAAATTGTGGAGGTATATGGCCGCCGGTGATACAGCAGAAAGCAAACTTAAAAAGTGGATGAAGAGAACCGGAGAGGCTCCTGTGTTGATGGATAATGTGAAGCCAATGGTTACCTCAACAGTTATTGACGCCAGACTTTACAACATTGGCATCTTTAAGAGTTTCACTGAACACAGCATTGCCGAAAAGAAAAAAACCGCGAAAGTGATCTATTTGAGTCACATTCATCAACCGTTCAGGGTGAAAGAAATGAACTATGATGTTTCTGACAGCAGTGTGCGTAGAATTATACTTTCGGAAAAGAAAAAATCGCTGATTAAACCCGGCGATGATTATAGTCTGGAAAAGCTAAAAAATGAAAGGGAAAGGATTGATATACTGCTGAAAAACAACGGCTACTTCTATTTTGATCCCGACTTTCTGCTTTTTAAGGCCGATACATCAGAAGTTGATAAAAGTGTGGTTTTCAGACTTACATTAAAAGACAGTGTGCCACAGCAGGCTTTGACAGCTTATCGCATCAAAAACGTATACATCGATCAGGCATATTCCCTCAGCGAAAGAGCTGCTTTAAGAGTGAAAGATACCATCAGGTATGGCAATTACATATTTCTGGGCAAAGAAAGGAGAATATCAATCAGACCAAAGGTTATAACCCGGTCTGTTTTCTTAAAGAAAAACGATGTGTATTCGCGCAAAAATCACAACAGTACACTCAACCGGTTGATGTCGATGGGCAATTTCAAGTTTGTAAGTATCAAATTTACCGACAGTGATACAATTGCCCCGGGATTTCTGGATGCAACCATTCTGATGACCCCAATGCCAAAATATTCCTTTAAGGCAGAGATAGATGTAGTTTCTAAATCAAACAACTACACCGGCCCCAGGATGAATGTAAGTATTCTCGACAGAAATACCTTCAAAGGTGCTGAATTTCTGAATTTTAGCCTGGCGGGTTCCTGGGAAACGCAATTGAGTGGAAAGAACAAGAATCTTCAGTCATATTCTCTGAATCCTAAAATTGAGATTATTTATCCCAGATTTCTCGTTCCTTTCAGAATGAAGCGGACAAGCAGTTTTTACATGCCCAAAACGCGCTTTTCACTTTCTTATGATTATCTAAAAAGGGGTAACTACTTTGATATGAGATCCCTTCAGTTTATCTACGGGTATAAATGGAAAGAAGACATCCGGAAAGAGCATGAACTGAATCCGTTAAATGTAAGCTACAACGCGGTAGGTAATAAGTCCGCTGCATTTCTTGAGTTGCTGGAATCCAATCCTTTCCTGAAAAAAAGCTATGAAGACCAGTTTATAGCCGGGGCGAATTATACCTTTACTTATAATGAACAGGTTTTGCCTGAGAAAACGATGCAATACTATTTTCAGCTAAACACGGAAGTGGCTGGAAATGCATTTTCACTGGCTAATGTCATAGCGGGCAATAAGATTTCATCGGAAACCCCTTCGCTTATAGCCGGGTCTTCCTATTCGCAGTTTGCAAAAATGAGCCTCGATGGCAGGAGCTATTACAATTTTCCGGACAAAAATAAATTTGCCGTTCGGGTATATGCCGGTCTGGCAAAGCCTTATGGAAACTCATCAACTTTACCTTACATCAGGCAGTTTTTTAGCGGTGGGCCCAGCAGCATCCGTGCATTCCAGATTAATTCCGTTGGTCCCGGCACCTACAATCAGAATAACGATAGCATCGGTTTTCTGAAATTGGGAGGGGATATAAAACTGGAATTAAATGCTGAATATCGCTTTAATATATATCGCTTTTTTAAAGGCGCCCTGTTTACTGATGCCGGGAATGTGTGGTTGCTCAAATCAAATTCATCCACTATGGGCAGCCCGTTTTCATTCTCCGGATTCGCAGGTGAAATGGCAGTCGGAGCTGGTTTTGGACTAAGAATTGATGTTTCCTTTTTCCTGTTGCGCTTCGATCTGGCAATGCCATTGCGGAAACCATGGCTTGAAAAGAACAACCGTTGGGTAATTGATAAGATCAACTTCGCAAGTCCATCCTGGAGATCAGATAACCTGATTTTAAATGTGGCGATCGGGTATCCGTTTTAAACCTATAATGATTCCAAATCTCAGGCCAATAGCCTGCATTTTCGCTTTCCAATAATTCATTTTCCCATCAAGGCAGCATTAAGTCAGTTGGTAAAATTGCATCGATAACGGCTATTTACTTTTAAGCAAACTGGTCTTCTGCTTATAATTTAGTCATATTTTATCTGGCAATTTGAATGTGTGAATGTTATAATATCTCTCCGGAATTGTGTAACGCTTTGCAGGTAGGTTGCACGTACATTTGAACTGTTAAAACTTATTCACTTTAAAAAAAAATATCATGAACAGCACCGAAATGAAGGGAAACTGGAATGAGCAAAAAGGCAAGCTCAAACAAAAATTTGCAACATTAACCGACGACGACCTGATGTTTGCTGAAGGTAAACAGGAGGAAATGTATGGCAGACTCCAGAAAAAACTTGGTAAATCCAAAGAAGAATTGCATAAAATAATATCAGAATTGTAATTCACTCATCTCTGAATAAGTTACCGGTAAGTGTTGTAAGTCACTGACCGGTAACTTTTTAGTGTATTTAGTAACAATGGTAGCCTATGTGCCTATCCCGATTTTCATCGGGAAAGACACAATAGTCAAACATAGACACATAGAAATATTTTTCTGTGTTGCCTGAATTGCATCATAAACACCTATGTGCCTGAAAAAGAGTTTAACCAATGTAAAATCTTACAGGCAATTCAACCATGAAAATTGCAGCCTATGTGCCTATCCCGATGAAAATCGGGACAAGTCGTGTTGATAAAAAGGTTTTAACACATAGACACAATAGTCAAACATAGACACATAGAAAATATGTTTATGTACAGACTTTATTGCACTTCATAGATTTTAAGGCGACTGCGACATTAAAAGAAAGGAGGAGTTGGGTTTTTGGCAGGTACTGGAAGATGTTCGAATAGTAATCAAATAATATTATATTTATAATTTATATATGTGTGAATTATATAAAAATTTTACCTTGTGATGTAACATGTCACTTTATTTTGTATGTTACCTTTATTGGCAGATTTTTCACTAAAATATCTAATGGGCTGTTTTTCAAGGAAGAGCGATGTTTGATGCTATACGCGATTGGAATATCAATATTGTCAAATTGAATCTGGAAGGATCATTAAAGAGATTGGAATAATAATTCCTATAAATCAAGCAAAATGTTAACAGCATATTTAACTTAAAAATAATGAAACTCTACTTCAAGAACATGGTGTGTAATCGTTGTAAAACCATTGTCAGGGACGAATTGGAAAAGATTGGTATTCAATATGATAGTTTGGACTTGGGCGTTGTAAATACTAAGGCAGACGTTTTGCCTTTGCAGCGCTGTCAATTGAGTATTGCTTTGCAGGAATCGGGAATTGAACTTATTGAAGAGAATAAAACTGCGATCATTGAAAAATTAAAAATGGCAGTTCTTGATGTTGAGCATAATTCAGATGAGGAATTGAAAACAGGCTTTACAGATTACATAAGCAGTAATGTTGATGATAATTTCGCATCACTTAATTTACTTTTCGCGGAAATTGAAGGGGTGTCCATTGAAAAATACATCATCAATAAAAAAATTGAAAGAGTAAAAGAGCTTCTTGTCTATGATAAATATAACCTGACCGAGATTGCTGTAAAACTTCACTATAGCAGTACAGCTCAATTGTCTAACCAGTTTAGGAAAGTTACAGGGCTTGCACCCATGCATTTCAAAAAACTCAGACAACACAAAAATGGTAATCAGCCTTGCGCCCAATCACTAAATCAAAATCCGGCATGATGAATCAGAAGCAAGCTTACATTTATAAACCCGTGAATTCAGCCGAAATGCCCGGATATGGTAAAAACGGTGATTCAAAATCAACCTCATTATCAAAAGGTGAGGCAGAGGGTGAAGAACTACAAAAAATGGATGCAAATTCCCGATTGGAAGAAATGGAAGAACGAAATGCCAGTCTGGAGAATCTCATTGTGCAAAATACCACAAAGCTGGCAGAGGTTGTTGAGTCAAACAGAAAATTCGTTTCCATTATCGGACATGATTTGCGGGGGCCGCTCTGTACTATATTTAGTGTTCTGGAAATGCTAAAGGATGGGCTTGGGGAATATAATATTCAGGACATGACAAGGTACCTTGCAATGGCGACTAATTCGGCAAATAAAACGATAAGCCTTCTCGACAATTTGCTAACATGGTCTGCTACTCAAAATATTGAGAAAAATTATAATCCAGTAAGAATAAATCTTTCTGAGTTAATTGATGAGGAAATCGAAAACGAATTTATTAGTGCCACTCAAAAGCAGATAGTCATTTTTAATTCAATTAATCCAGACTTTCGGGTGGTAGCTGATAATCAAATGCTTAGATCAGTTATCAGAAATCTGATCAGCAATGCTATAAAGTTTTCTAATCCTGGTGGTGAAGTAACCTTAAGTGCAACTGAACAGCAGAAATTCGTAGAAATACAGGTAGAAGACAATGGAACAGGCATCTCTGAAGAAGATCAGAAAGCCCTCTTTATTCCCGATATCCGCCATTCAACACCCGGCACTAAAAACGAACAGGGAACAGGATTGGGCCTGATTATTTGTAAGGAATTTATAGAAAGACATGGAGGTAGTATCGTAGTTGAAAGTGAATCAGGCAAGGGCAGCATCTTTAAATTTACATTGCCGCATTACATCTAATGCACTAAAAAAAACCATTCCTTAGCTTAAGTGTGAATGATGTAAAACTTGCAGGAAGTTATGTAACATCTTTCCTGTGAGAAGTTATGAACTTTGCATTAGAAAATTAGCGAAGGAAATGAAAAAAAGAACATTAAATACCAAGCGCCCCGCTGTTTCAAATGCGCATCCAAAGAGTATTTCTCAGGAAGAAGGTTACCCCCTTTATCCGGTTGAAGACGATATCTACAATAAATTTCATGAAGAAACGGATATTGACCCTGAAGAACTCTCAGGAAAGATTGGCCCTAATGAAAGTGATGATCTCCCCAGAGAAAGTTTAGATGCTCCTTTGGGAGGTTTATCCGATGGTGAGCTTGATATTCCCGGGTCAGAACTTGATGACAATATGGAAAATATCGGGAGTGAAGATGAAGAAAACAATTACTACAGTTTGGGAGGCGAAAATCATTTAGATCTTGAGGAGAATCAGGGAGAGTGATAACGTCTTTGCTAAATGAGGTGTTTTTAACAATAAAGCTCAATAACAGGACGAAGAAAGTACCCGGTAAATCCGGGTAGGCTTTTACTGTTTCATTCCCGGTTCAATCCATGAGTCAGGTAATGCAACAACTAAAAAAAGGAACAAACATGAAGGGGAATAAAGAACTTATTGAAGCGATGAATTCTCTTCTGGTAGAAACAATGGCAGCACAAAATCAGAATATGGTTCATACCGAGCTGTGTGAGAGTTGGGGTTATAAAAAACTTCAGATGGCTTTTCGTTTGCAGATAATTAATCAGATGCATGAATCCGAATGGCTTATAGAAAGGATTATTTTTTTGGGCGGAACGCCCAGGATAGCTGAACAAAATACAGTAATAATGCTTGGCAAAACAGTAACTGAAATGATTGGTTTTGATAAGGATGATAAAAGAGCAATTGTCAAGTTCTATAACCAGGCTATTGTTCTTGCCCGGAAAGCCATGGATCAGGGAAGTGTTGATTTGCTTACAAGGATACTCAGATTAAAAGAACATCAGGTTGGCTGGGAGGAAACCCAACATTCGCAAATTAACCAGATGGGGTTGGAGAATTATCTGTCCAATCAAACGGGAGATATTGTAAATTAATGATTTTTTGAGCCTGCGCCTAAAAGTCAATAAAGATAAATAAACACCAAGTCTCCATCCGATAGTTATCGGGATAGTGTCAAATAATTAATTTTCGGAGTGGACTCATTATTTGAAATATGATTGAGGAAACAATGAAATTCAACAGGGAATTGATTAAATTTGCGAAAAGCTAAATCATTCGGCTGGAGATCAGATTTTGTAAATTGCCTGCCTTAAGATTGAATATCAAAGAATTGTAAATAATTAATCAACCGATTATGAAAACCAGAAAGTTTGAAAAAGTATTAATCGCGCTGGATTACGATCCATCTGCAAATAAGGTGGCAGAGTCCGGATATTCTTTGGCTAAAGCCATGAATGCAGAAGTTGTGTTGCTTCACATTGTTGTTGATCCTGTGTTTTACTCTTCGGCAGACTTTTCGCCGATAACAGGGTTTGGTGATTATATGGGGATGATCCCCTTGCAAACAGAGAATGCAGATGGCATAAGAGGTGCTGCTCAGCATTTTCTTGATAAAGTTAAAAATCACCTGGGTGATGAGACCATCGTTACCTGCATTGAAGAAGGTGAAATAGCTGAGACCATAGCCTCCTCAGCCAAATCGCAACACGCTGATGTCATAGTAATAGGCTCTCACAGTCGCAAGTGGCTGGAAGATATCGTGATGGGAAGTGTTACGCAGGAAGTATTAAGGCATGCAGCCTTGCCGGTATTTATTATCCCTGTCAGGAAACCAGCATAAAGATTTTACTTTTTACTAATTATTAGTCAATAGTCACAGCTATTTCTAGCCATAAAAAGCTTTGGCGCAAAGTGCTAACTGATAAGCATTTGCCCTAATCAAAACAACCCAACCAACCAATGGAATTTGTAGATTATTACAGGATTCTCGGGATTGAAAAATCTGCAACAGAAAAGGAGATTAAATCTTCATTCCGAAAACTGGCCCGAAAGTTTCACCCCGATCTTAATCCAAACGACAGGGATGCGAAAAGGAATTTTCAGCAGATCAATGAAGCCAATGAAGTGTTGAGCGACCCTGAGAAGCGGAAAAAGTACGATCAGTATGGAAAGGACTGGCAACATGCAGATGAATTTGAAAAGTCAAAACAATACCAACAGCAATCGCCGGATTCCCGCGGACAAAGATTTTCAGGCGGATCTGACAGCGATTTTTCTGATTTTTTTGAAGCTATGTTTGGTGGGGCAGCAGGTGCTGGCAGAAACAGGCAGGTGAAATACAGGGGTGAAGACTACAGTACTGAACTGCACCTGGAACTGATTGATGCTTCTAAAACGCACAAACAGACGCTGACAGTTAACGGGAAGAAGATCAGGATTAACATCCCTGCCGGGATAGAGAACGGACAAACAATCAAACTTCCCGGCCACGGAGGGCAGGGTGTCAATGGTGGCCCCAATGGCGATTTATATATTCAGTTTTCAATAGCCAATCATCCGGATATCAGGCGCCTCGGTAATAATTTGTACACGACTGTTGATCTGAATTTATATACTGCTGTATTGGGAGGAGAGGTTATCATCAATGCATTGAATGGCCAGGTAAAGCTTAAAGTACCTCCCGAAACACAAAATGGCAGTAAGGTGAAACTGAAGGGGAAAGGATTCCCGGTTTACCGGAAAGAAGGGCAGTATGGAGACCTCTTCGTAACATGGAACATTAAAATTCCAATGAATCTTACCGAAAAACAAAAAGGATTGTTTACTGAGTTGTCTCAAGTTTAATTACACCCGATATGAAAACAGAAAATCTGATCGCTTTAAATGATTTCTGCGCCAGTCATAACATTGACCTTTCATTTGTCAGTACTCTTCACAAGAGCGGGTTAATCCGGATTTCCAACATCCGGGAGTCGGGATACATCGAAGCCGGACAACTCGGCCAACTGGAAAAACTTATCCGAATGTATTATGAGTTGGATATCAACCTGGAAGGTATTGAGGTCATCTGTTATTTGCTTGAACGGACAGCTGGTCAGCAGGAAGAGCTAAATGACCTCAAAAACAGGCTGAGAATTTATGAACCGGAGGTTTGAATTGGAATACACCAGGTAGAAAGCAGGACTTTACAGCAGGTTCGGCTGCTTAATTTAAAAAATCCGGATTCTCCGCCATAAGAAAACTACGGCGGATGAAGTCATTGTTATATCTGAAATAATTCTGAATTCTGCACACTTCATAATTTATATGCTTGCCACTGATTTTTGCTGTGATTCAAGTGCTAAAATCCTGCGGCGTTAAATAAAGTAATATCACTACGCTGTTCATGTGTGAATTATATAAAAATTAGCAGAAATTCTACAAAACTTTTTCTTGTCCTTTTACCTAATTTTGCTTATCGTAATATTTCTGTTATAATCCGGTATTGGGTAAAACAGAATGATTGTTTACTATTTCTGAAAACTGACTGGCCTTGCATTCATTGCTGAACAAGAAAAATTTTGTCAAAATGAGCAAACTGGTATTTTTAATAACTATTATATTGATTGCTTTATGGGCGATCTTTTGCGTTGTGATAGGTGCTTATGCAATCGGTATTATACTGTTCTTCACTGTAATTATTGGCCTTCTGTTAATTTTTGTTCCTGTTAAAATAAAGATCGTTAATTAATCAGGTTGAACAATTAACTCTGCTGAGCCATTCGGGGTTCGCAGTATCAGGCTATAAAAGAATTAGCCTGAAAATGGCGTTAACTTCCATGACAAGGTTACCGCTTATTTTCTATTTTCGTGACGAAGCCCAAAAATCTTGCCTGTCCTGCCTTTTTCGGGCCCTTGGTGTGTTTAGGGGAAATCGCCAAAGATCAGTTTGTGCCGTTTAAAGCTCATTCATGCTCATAGCTGGATACCATTTCCGATAGTCCGACTAAAATACATGTTGAATTAGGTAATTATTCACTCAATTTCGTTTCCTGAGAATCTCCTGATGTAATCCGGACAGCAATTGATATTTTAAAAGATAATCAGTTTTCTGTAATTTCAGAAATGGGTTAAGGAGCCATTCTTCATAATTCCCTCATAACCATGCTTGAAATACGGCTGCTTTCCTTTACCTTTACTCCATAAAATCAGCGGAAAAATGAGAATCGAATACGAAATCAAACTGGGATTTAAAGATGTGATGTTCAGGCCCAAACGTTCAACCCTCAAAAGCAGGTCACAGGTAAAGCTCGAACGCACATTTAAAATGATGCATACCCAATCGGACTGGACCGGTATTCCGGTAATGGCTGCCAATATGGATACGGTTGGCACGTTCGAAATGGCCCTGGCATTGCATAAGTTGAAATTATTTACAGCCGTCCACAAGCATTATTCAACCGGAGAGTGGAATAAATTTCTGGCTTCTGCACCTGCTGGGATAGCGGATTTTATAGCGGTGAGCACCGGAACCAGTCCGCAGGATTTTGAAAAATTAATAAGCATTTTCAATATAAACCCACGTCTCAGGTTTATCTGCGTGGATATTGCCAATGGTTATTCAGAGCATTTTGTGGCTTTTGTAAAACAGGCGCGCAAAAAGTTTCCCGACAAAGTCATCATTGCAGGTAATGTAGTAACCGGAGAAATGGTTGAAGAGCTGCTGCTTGCCGGGGCCGACATTATTAAAGTGGGCATCGGGCCGGGTTCAGTTTGTACTACCCGTATAAAAACCGGTGTTGGATACCCCCAGCTTTCTGCCATTATAGAATGTGCCGATGCTGCCCACGGTTTGGGTGGTCAGATTATCAGCGATGGAGGTTGCAGTACCCCCGGTGATGTAGCCAAGGCTTTTGGCGCGGGTGCCGATTTTGTGATGCTGGGCGGAATGCTGGCCGGGCACGACGAAAGCGGCGGCGAACTGATAGAAAAGGATGGTGTGAAAGTCAAATTGTTTTATGGAATGAGCTCGGCAACTGCCATGGAAAAACATGTAGGTAGTGTTGCCGATTACCGTGCCAGTGAGGGTAAAACGGTTGAAGTTCCCTATCGTGGCAGTGTTGAAAATACAGTACTCGACATCCTGGGGGGCATCCGGAGTACCTGCACTTATGTGGGTGCATCCCAGTTGAAGGAGCTTTCCAAGCGAACTACTTTTATCAGGGTTGATGAACAGGAAAACCGGCATTATACGGAAGAGTGAACAGTGAAAAGTGAAAAAGTCTAAAGTAAAAAGTAAAAAGTGACAGAGTGAAGAAAGTGAAGAGTAAAAAGTATAAAGTTAAAAGAGAAAAAAGTGAAAGTGAAAAAGTCTAAAGTAAAAAGTAAAAAGTAAAAAGTGAAAAAAGGGAATAGTGAAGAGTGAAGAGAGTGAACAGTGAAAAAGTCTAAAGTCTAAAGTCTAAAGTAAAAAGTAAAAAGTGAAAAAAGGGAATAGTGAAGAGAGTGAACAGTGAATCGGAAATGGTTAGTAAATAAGTTTTGCTTGTATCTTGCCGCATTTTGAGTTGAGGTTTTCCTTTCGGGTTTGCAGTGTGAGCAATTACGATGACGGGTTCATTCTGATAATATGCAGGCAGAAAGGTCTGTGGCGACGAAAATCAACAATGGATTAAATCTCCAACAACTGTTGGAGATTTCCTAGCTAATTGTAAAATTGATCCTGGATTATGGATTACAGAGATAAAGTTTTTTTAGCTGTTGCAGAAAATCTCAGTTTTTCGAAAGCTGCTGATGAATTATTTATCAGTCAACCTGCCGTTACCAATCACATAAAAGAGTTGGAGAGCAAACTGAACAGTGCTCTTTTTGAACGAAAGGGCAGTAAAGTTTATTTGACAAAAGCCGGGAAACTGACCTATGCTTATCTGGTGAAAATTCAGCAACAATATGAGGAACTCGAATTTGAACTTGGGCGGATGAACGACACTTATAAAGGTACACTCAGAATAGGCGCAAGTTCAACCATTTCGCAATACCTCATTCCAAAAGTTATTGCAGCATTTCATAAACGCTATCCCAAAATTGAGTTGTTCCTTTTAAATGGCAATTCCTTTGAAATGGAACAACTGTTATTGGACAATAAAATCGAGATTGCATTGGTCGAAAATGACTCAACACAATCAAATATTAAATACATTGATTTCCTTGATGATGAAATTATTCCAGTTACGGGCAGCCAGAGTATGTATGCCAGACTGAAGTCTATTTCCCTGATTGATTTTAAGCAAATACCCATTGTGCTTCGTGAAAAAGGATCGGGCACACTGGAAGTCATTCAGAAACAACTTTTAAAAAACGATATCAATTTTGAAAATCTAAATATCTTAATTCATTTGGGTAGTACCGAAGCAATTAAGAATTTTCTGTGCGATTTTGATGGTATTGCACTTGTATCTGAAAAATCAATTGAAAAGGAGTTGTTATTAAAAAAAATTACAAAAATTCCTATAAAGGGAATCCAATTCAAGCGTAAATTAAGAATAGCCCTTCGTCAGGGACAAGAAGCCTTATCCTCAAAATTATTTACTGAATTTCTTTTTAAGTATAACTTCTAGTTATTAAATATAATATATTAGTATTTGATTAGATTATAATTAGAGTTTATTTTTGTCGGGAAAATTAACCGATAAAAATATGAATACGAATCTCAATCAAAACCAGGTAAACTTTATTTATGGCGCTTTACTCCTGATATGTTTCCTGCCATTTATTTCTCCTCCCATCGCATTGGTTATGGGCTTGCTCTTATCATTATTTGGCCTGAAAAATAAAAAAATCTCAAAATACACCTCGTTTTCTTTGCAGGCTTCAATTGTGTTAATGGGCTTTGGCATGAACCTGACACAGGTTATAAGTGCATCAAAAATCGGTTTTGTTGACACGACAATCTCCGTGATATTGGTTATGGGTGTTGGTCTTTTGTTGACAAAGCTTCTCCGTGTTGATTCCAAGTTAGGCATCCTTATTTCTGCCGGTACGGCTATTTGCGGTGGTAGCGCTATTGCAGCGGTTTCTTCTGTTTTAAATCCAAAGAGCTCTCAGATTTCATTCTCACTGGTGGTGATTTTTATCCTGAATGCAATTGCCCTTGTCATTTTCCCTTCCATAGGACATCATTTTAATCTAAGTCAGGAAATATTTGGCACATGGGCAGCTATCGCTATTCACGATACCAGTTCTGTAGTTGGAGCAAGTGCTATGTATGGCTCAAAGGCTCTTGAAATAGCAACTACGGTAAAGTTAATTCGTGCATTGTGGATTATTCCGTTGTCAATAGCAATTGCATTGCTACAGAAAGATAAGACAAATGGGAAAATTAAAATTCCGTGGTTCATTGGCTTGTTTGTGATAAGTATTTTTATTGCATACCTTATTCCTGGCGGACACATAGTATTTGAAGACCTTAATTGGCTTGGTAAAAAGGGGATGGTTGTAGCTCTTTTTCTGATTGGTTCTAACATCTCATTGGCAGAAGCCAAAAATGCCGGGTTTAAAAGTTTTGCTTTGGGGATTCTGCTTTGGATATTTGTTGGAGTCAGCTCTTTTGTTGCACTTACAATTCATTTATAGGGAAATGAAATTTTTTTGGATAATTCTCATAGTCGTAAAAGACCTTTTCTAAACCGAAATTACATCAGCCTCAACCAGTTATCTGATCATGATCTTTTGTGTGGAATAATCATCACCGGCAATCATTAAAAGCAGATATAATCCTGGTTTCAGACCGGCAACATTCATTATGAACTCTTCTGACCCAATGATTTTGTTGCTGCAGATGAGTTTTCCGGATATATCAAAAAGCCTGATAGTGCGGTGCATATCTATATTACCGGTGAAATGAATATTTAACAGATCGCTGGCCGGATTGGGATAAACCTGCAAACCGGAAAACATTGGTTCTTCTATTGCCGCCGTCGGACAACTCCATACCAGGGAATAGCCGGCGCGGGTGTTGGAACCATCACTTTTGAAGCGAACGGTAAAGCTATTTCCTGAAGTCAATAGCCCGGTCGGCGCCTGATCGCCGGAAATTGCTGCCAGCAATGGTGAATTCACATCCTGGCCATCATAAATCCACAAAGAATCACAACAGCTTTCAAAACTGAACTGTTCAAAATGCAGGCTTAATGGGCCGGGGTAATCGGAAATTACGGTTTCCGAGTAATTTTCATTATCACCATAGCCCCACCAAGGCCCGCCGCTGTCGTGCAGGGTATCGCGGCAGGGAAACACAGGACTTTGCGTGAACTTTTCTTCAATCAGGTCCCATAAGTCAGTGTACCCATTGTCGTATCCCAATGCCCAGATACCGATACCCCCTGTGTTGCGGCGGTTTACCAGATCATATTTGGCGCCCAGGCTGCGCACATCATCAAAGAAACATTGTTGCCAGTTATTGTTGAAATAACTGTAATAGGGATTGTAACTGAAGTGATCCCAATAGAGATTCTGAGGTGTATAAAACCCGCTGCTGTTGCCACGGACATTGCGATAGGTTACCGCCGTGCCGCTGCCGGTTGTGCCTGCCGGTAATGAGTTTGAACTAACAGGCCATTCGCGGCCATAATAAGGGAGGCCCAGTAATAGTTTTTCGCCGGGAACGCCCTGCGACTGGTAATAACTGAGCGAACGGTTGACAGCATAGTTGAATGAAGTGGTTAAAGGCCAGTAACCTGAAACCGGACCGGCCAGGCTGCTGCCACCCCAATAATAGTCATAAGCCATTATCATGAAGAAGTCAAGTGAAGGGGCTATGGCCGGGATGTCGAAAGTGTTGCTCCAGTTAACAGCAGGCGCGGCAATGCTGAGTTCAATGCCGGGAAGATTGGTGTGTAAAGCATCAGACAGTTGAAGTATAAAGTTGGTCAAACCCTGCTGCTGCGAAGAGGGGACAGCTTCAAAATCAAGATTAATTCCTTGAATTCCCCGTTGGGCTAAAAATGAAATCAGGTTACTAGTCAGTGTCTGCTGTGCCTGGGGGTTACCGAAAAAGATGGCATGACCCGAAAACAGGGTAACGCACAAATGTACTTTCACCCCATGAGCCATAGCGGTATCAATCACTTCCGCGGTTTCAAACCCATTGGTGGTGATTGGGTTTCCGGTCGCCGGATCTGTATCATAAGAGAAGTAGCAGAGGTCGCTCAATAAATCCCAACGGTAATTCTGCCATGAATTCCCCATCCAGTATGGGTGATAGCCAAAAACCCTTTTCTGAAGCCGGGCACTTGTGCGCTCAACTGCTACGCTGCCTTCAAACCCATTCAAACTATCGTATTGTAGTTCCGTTTGTGGGCCCAGGTTTTTATAAAAAGCAGATTGTTCTTCATGAATGGATGTATGCTGTGCATAGCTTGCTCGGCAAAGAAAAAACAGTATAAAAAGAAATTGAAATTTTATCATAGATTTATTTTATTATACCGGTTACCGG
>JBBQBC010000031.1:0-25210 GCA_038317155.1 Bacteroidales bacterium | reverse complement strand
ATTGCCCTATTTCCATGCACCTGATTCTCTTTTTCACCATGTAGTAGTTTTATTTTGAAGTATATAGATATTTTTCAGCAAGCCCTAATTAAAGTGTTTAAAGCTTGTCATTATGAGATACCAGCCCCGGAAAAAAGGCCCTAAAGTTGAGGTGACAAGATTCCAAAATGCATTTGGGCACACGTTGGGAAGCTCGCGCCAGCGCATTTTGATAATCATGTGCCTGGTTTATCGGAAATGTCAGACCTTAATTTTCGGCTAAAGCCAGAGATAGTGCGTAAATGGGCATTCTGCACCGGGCTGAAGCCCGGAGAAATTGAATTGATTTAGCTAAGAAAAAACCGGCTCATTGCTATATCACTTTGGATGATATTAAAAGAATCGTATCAAACCCCGGCTTCAGCCGGGGGATAGTGAAAACTAACATAACAGGGGCTTTAGCCCAGAAAGCGGCGTTAGTATCCTGGATGAGAAGAATTCGACAACCGTTCAAAAGGGGCTTAAAGTGGAGATGACAAAATCATCAAATTTATAAGAGCCAGCATTGGGAACCATTCACCAGAAAATTTAGATAACCAAGCACTTACAAAATATGTCATTGGTAACGGAACGAAGTGAAGAATCCATTCCCGAAAGAAGATTTAACCGGACAATAATTATTAGAATTACTATTTTTCAGGATTAACAGTTGCCGTAATCGAAGAAACTATCTTTAAAGCAGTTGTTAGTGTCTCAAGATCATGGTAAAGATTCCCGTCATTGCCTGATTGATGACTGCGGCCAATTGGCTCAAGTTTAACCGTTACCCCTTTCTGTAAAGTGTCAATAATGGCAGCGTAAACGACTGCGGGTTGTGAAGAGGTTTTATACTCTTTGTCATCGGGGTATTTGTCGTTGGTCCAATAGGTGTTCCAGTCCCAGGATTGGTTGATTTCACAAAGAATCCTGAATTTCGGGCCAATTTCCTTGTCGCTCCGTGTAAGCAGCCTGAAGTCAGCCTTTGGTGTTGCCCCGGAGTAGGCATCGGGTACCTCAAACCCTTTCTTCGGCATATAATTGCCTTTGTCGTTGATTATACTTCGCTTATGCGCCCAGTAAGGCAGGGCGGCCAGTCGCAGGATTTCTCCGGGCTGCCATTGGCCGGTCGATTTGTCACCGTGAGCAAATTCACCCTTTGCAATAGATCGGGCTACAAATAGTGTCTGAATGTAATTTCCATCAAGGTCTTCTAACCAGATAACCATTAATGGATGGTTGTGCTCAGGCCCTTTCCGGAATTCGATGGTGAGTTCAGTTCCTGTCCCATTCACATTGGTTGAAATGATTTCAGTTGATGCTGAAACCTGTTTTTTAGGCTTCTTCTGAACAAATGTAAAAGCATTTATTGTCAACAATACGATAACAAGACTCAGAAGAATCCCAAACCTACCATTTGAAAATATTTTTTTCATTCTCTTTAAACTCTTTAAAATTCAACAATAATACCAATAGTTGGAAGCACTGTTCCGGAAGAAGCTGCTATTTGCTTTGTCAGATACCTTGATGGGTCATCAGGATTAATCACATTATTTCCTGCATCGTCAATAATGGTGACGATGTCCGGGGCTCCGGCCTGTTTAAAATTATAAAGATTCTGAATATCCATGTAAAGATTTAGCGACCATTTGTCGAAGAAGTATTGTTTGTCAATGCGCATGTCGAGCTGATGGAAATTTCCGGTTCTCAGCGAATTGAACCTGTTGTAATCAAGGTACCCCTGCTGTCTTGCATCCCATGCGGCTATGAGCGAAGAAAGGTTAACATCCCAGGGGGTATAGGGCGCTCCGCCGACAAATCGCCATTTGGCGCCAACATTCCAGTTTCTTTTAAATTCGCGTGAAATGGTCATATTTATAAGGTGACGGTTATCCCAGGATGAAGGAATGAAAACATCTTTATTGTCTTTGAACTCACTGCGAACATAGGTATAGGAGAATATCAGGTTGTATTTGTCCATTATGCGGTCGCGAATGTAAACTTCAAGTCCATAGGCGCGGCCGGTTCCGGTTGAGGTAACTTCTTCGTTGCCAAAAACCCCGAAATCACCGCCTTTATTTGCCAACGATATCGAATCGTTTACCGACACCGGATAGTTGGCATATTGTTTATAGAATCCTTCCAGTGTAAATTTGGCATCTTCGCGCCGGTGGTATTCTATACCAGCGACCAGGTGGTTGGCCGAAATATATTTCAGGTTATTTGATTTATTGACAAGTTCACCAGAGTTATTCCTGAACCCCAGGGTAGTATAGGCTGGCTGCTGATAATACCGGCCGGTGTTGAAATTCAGGAAAAACTTTTTCGTAATAGCCCATGCAGCGCTTAAACGAGGTGAAAGCTGGTTGACCGGATTTGACATGTTGTCGGAATAGGTATTTCCATCGGCACGCAAACCAAGCGAAAGAATAAGCCGGTCGTTGTTGAAGTTGCGGCTGACCTGGCCGAACATATGGTATTTAAAAATATCTATTTCTGAACCATAGTTAATTGAGCGAAGAGTATCTTCCGCCAAAGGAATAAATACTTCCTGAAAAGTAGTAGTAGAATATTTTGCATATTCACCACCTGCACCGGCAATCAGTTTATAACCTCCGAAACGGCTTGAGTTCTCGTATCGGAATTTATTTTCTATTTCCTGGGAGACATAGTCCAGCGTTTTGGCTTTGCTTTCATCGTTGTTTTCGTATTTGAAAGCCTTGTTGTTGAGCATATTGCGGCTTATAACCCAGGTGTCGAATGAATTGGTACGATAGTGCTTGTAAACTGCCCCAATAGCATAATTCCATTGCTCATTCACAGGCAGATAATTAAGGATATATTGCTGATCTTCTGTTGGATTCTTCAGACCGGTGTTCAGCCTGAACTGGTCAATCGCACCAATACCGAGGAACGTAAGTTCATTTTTCTGGTCGAAGCGGGTTTTTACCTTAAACTGAAAGTCATTGTAAGTGGGCAAAAAGGGCAATCCTATAACACCGAACAGAAACTGAAGATAGGATCTTCGCGCTGAAAGCAGGAAAGTGGTTTTTTCGCTGAGTGGTCCGTTGATGGCCAATGAGAGGTCAGAAGCTCCTATGGAGCCTTTGAATACCATTTTTTCCTGGTTGCCATCTATCTGCTTCATCTCAAGAATCGAGCTTAAACTGTTACCTCTGTTGGCCGGGAATGCGCCCGAGTAGAAATCCACTTCACGGATAAAGTCAACGTTAATGATCCCGACCGGACCTCCCGATGAACCCTGGGTGGCAAAGTGATTAAGATTGGGAATTTCAATACCATCGAGGTAAAACCGGTTTTCGCTGGGGCCTCCGCCCCTGACAATCAGATCGTTGCGGAACGAAACGGTGGAGGCAACACCTGGCAGTGATTGTATTACTTTGCTGATGTCGCGGTTTGATCCGGGATTTTTTTCTATATCACCAATTCCCAGTGTACGCATCGAAACAGGACTTTCTTCGGTTTTGCGGAAGGGAGAGGCTTTTACGACAACCTGATCAAGTTGAATACTGGTCTCCCTCATCGGAATATCAAGGAAAACCGTTTTTGCATTGGTAACCTGAAACTCTTCACTCACATGAGATTCGAATCCTACCGAAGAGGCGGCAAGTTTTACAAATCCTGGTTTTATGCCTGTGAAGATGAAGTTCCCATCCAGATCAGAAGTTGAACCTATGGTAGTGCCAAAGATGATGATGTTGGTAAAAGGCAGTGGCTCATTGTTTTTGTCATTGAAAACCCTGCCCCGGATAGTACCGTTTTGGGCGAAAATCTGTGTGAAAGCAAAAACAAATGCTCCTATTAAAAAGATTTTTTTCATGGTAAAATGGTCGAAACGTATCAGGGATTGAAAGATGTTTAACTTTAATAATTAAACCATAAACACAATATTGATAAAAATGTTTAGCATTCCGGAAGAATAATTCAATTATTGTTGAACAGTCTTTCTATTATTCCGGCATTTTCTTCCGGACTTTGATCTCCATTTAGCCAATGAATACTGATGTCTTTTCTCTCCATCCGCCTGAACCAGGTCATTTGTCGTTTGGCAAACTGATGAATGGCAGTATTGAGTAGCGAAAACATTTCATCGTAACTTAATTTTCCTGTCAGATGAAGTGTGATAAATCTGTATTCAAGTCCGTAATAAGTCAGGTCTTCAGGTTTGATGCCTTTGTCTAACAATAAATCAACTTCGTTCAACATTCCATTCTTCATTCTTTTTTCCAGTCGTTCGGTAATGCGTTGCTTTATTTCAGCCCTTGGAAATTCCACTCCGAAAATCAGACTATTGTCCACGCGAACCGGGGATGTTTCGTGTGAGATGCTTTCCTCTTCCGGGTTTTTCGCTGCCCTGGCAATCTCAATTGCCCTCATCGTCCGGCTTCTGTCAGTCGTGTCGGTGGAATTATGAAGCGGGCGCAATGTTTTGAGTATTTGTGTCAGTTCATCATCTGTCATTTTCTCAGATTCGCGACGGAACTTCTCATCAACCGGTGTCTCTTTCAACTTGTATAGCCCGAGCGCCGCCTCTATATACATGCCACTCCCACCACAAACAACTATTTTTTTGCCTCTCGCAATAATGTCGTTGGCGACCCTGTAAAAGTCGCGGCTAAAGTCAAAAATATTGTACTGACTTCCGGCATCTGCGATATCAATCAGGTGTGATGGGATGGTTAACCCGTTTACTTCGTAGTCAAGCAGATCTTTACCGGTGCCGAGGTCCATTCCCCGGTAAACCTGCCGCGAATCTGCAGATATTACCTCTGCATCTGTTTTTGAGGCGACTACAGCAGCCAGCCTTGTTTTACCGGTAGCTGTTGGCCCCAGAATAACTATGTTTGTTTTGTTGTTCATACGATTCCTTTCTTTTTTTGAAGCATTAGTTCCTGCCCTGCCATAAAAGCTCTGATTGTATTAAGTTCTGAAACAGGCGTTTGTTCATAATCAAGTCGTAAAAGTGTTTGCTCCAGCCCACTACCCGTTTCAAAATTATCCGTCAGAAACTGATGCAGTCGTTTTTCGTTCTGGTCGTGGTAAATTGAATTGGTTTCCTTTAAATACTGTAAAATTCTCAATGCATCAACTCTTTGCATGCAGGCCCTGATAAAGCTTTCAACCGAGGCTGCATTGCGCCGCAGTGGTTCCCATACCGGGCCACCTCGGGTTACTTTCTCAAGAAATTCATCCATCGGAGTTGGGGCGTTTTTAATGAATAAACCGGCAAATGCATCGTATGTTTGTTTAATCATCTGAAAAGCCTGGCAGTGGTAAATCGGGTAGCTATCCCAGTCTCCGCTTCTGCCTTTAATCATAGCCGGACCGGTTCCGAAATATACCCTGTCGGAAAATCTGGAGGCCGGGTAAATATAGTTTCCACAATTAACAATTATGTTGCCCGATTTTCTCAACTTTTGCATAAAATAAAAGTCTTCACCACTCATCTTTGGTGTCAGCCCGCCAACCCGGCGATACACAGATGCTTTACACGCCATTCCTGAACCTATGGCTGAGAAAGCATAAGGGCTATCGATCAACAGCATATTTAAAGCATAGTTTCGCATATAGATTTCATACCTGAGGATGCAACGGTCAGTTGTTTCATCACCGGTAAGCGGATGATAATATGGCACGGAAAGACCTGCCGCGTTTGGGTATTTATTCGCGGCTACGGTTAATTCTTTAAAAAAGCCGGTACCATACCGTGTATCAGCATCCATGCTCACAATAAGATCATCAGGGCCGGCGAGGGCTGAAGCTGCGTCCATTGCTGTTTTTCGTGCCCAGCCAACACCGTGATTCTTACCTATCCAGCCTTTACCGGGGCTGCTTTTATCGATCAGGTGAATCTGCGGAAGATTAAGCGATGTCAGGTATTCTAATGATTTCTGATTTCTTTTACAGACCTCTGATTTCCTTTCATCATTCCACCATTCTTCCGGCTGATTAACACAAATTATTGCTTCCCATGCGCACCCCTGCTGATTTGTCAGATCGAAGACCAGGTGAGAAAGGTTCTCAAATTCATCCAAAACAGGGATTGTCGCGTAAACTTTAAGGTGCATGTGTTTGTTAATATTAAGGAAGAATCAGTTTTAACCTAAGTTAAGCGATTTGAACGAAGTGATAAAGCGCTTTTCATAGGTAAATTTGGGTTTAAGTCTGTTTATTTGCGAAAAATTGCATTGGTTTGCATGTGGTTGATGAAGGTCAACAATAAACACTTGCAGGTGACTTTTCACCAGGCAGACTTATTGATGAAATAATCACTGCTTTTTTATCATCCTGCAAAAGTAAACATCCTGTCTATGGAATCGAATGAAGTTCTGGATAAACTTCCCCGGCATCTTCTGGGGCTTGTGATTGATCAGCCATACAACGCTTACACACCGCTTGATCATTCAATCTGGCGATATGTTATGCGCCGAAACATTAAACACCTGAGCAAAGTTGCGCATGGTTCTTACCTGGATGGCCTCAAAAGAACCGGTATCAGCATAGACTCCATACCTCACATGTATGGCATGAACCGGATCTTAAAGGAAATTGGCTGGGCTGCAGTTGCTGTTGATGGGTTTATCCCGCCTTCGGCATTTATGGAGTTTCAGGCATACCAAGTGCTGGTTATTGCTGCCGACATCAGGCCAATTGATCAGATAGAATACACCCCTGCTCCCGATATCATTCATGAAGCAGCCGGTCATGCACCCATTATTGCCGATCCGGAATATGCTGAATACCTCAGGTTTTTTGGAGAAATCGGTTCGAAGGCCTTCTCTTCGGTGCGCGATTTTGAGTTGTACGAAGCCATCAGACACCTTTCTATTTTAAAGGCGGATCCTAATACAAATCCATCGGAAATATCCAGTGCCATTGCAAAACTCTCAGCCATTGAAAAAAATATGGGGCAGCCAAGTGAAATGGCCCTTATCAGGAATCTTCACTGGTGGACAGTAGAATATGGCCTGATTGGTGACCCGGAGAACTTCAGAATTTATGGCGCCGGATTGCTTTCATCCATCGGCGAAAGCAGGAACTGCATGAAACCCGACATTAAAAAGATACCCTATACCATTGATGCCGTTAACTTTGGGTTCGACATTACCTCGCAGCAACCGCAACTTTTCGTTACACCCGATTTTAATCAACTGAATGTTGTGTTGAATGAGTTTGCTGACAAAATGGCTTTACGGACCGGAGGCCCGGTAGCGGTGCGCCGTGCAGAAAATTCGGGCAATACCGCCACGATGGTACTTAATTCAGGTCTGCAAATCAGCGGGACATTTAAAGATTGCATCTTTGATAAAGGTGAGGTCGTTTATCTCAAAACATTAGGACCAACCAGTCTTTGCGTTGATAATAGAGAGTTGCCTATGCACGGGAAAAATTATCATTCTTCAGGATTTGGCACACCGGTGGGTCGGCCCAAAATTGGTGGATTTTCATTGCAATACATGAGTGAAGATGAATTGGAAACTGCCGGTTTTATTCCGGGTGTTCATCAGGAAATTGATTTCGAAAGTGGAGTTGTTGTAAGTGGAATACTTGATTATATTAAGCGTTACAACGGTAAAAACATATTGTTTGGGTTTATAAATTGCACTGTTTCATTTAAAGGAGAAATAATATTCAGACCAACCTGGGGGAAATACGACATGGCCCTGGGGGAAAAGGTGGTTTCCGCCTATCCCGGACCGGCAGACCCCGAAGCTTTCGGCTTTACATTCCAGGCACCTACAGAGCGCACACACAAAATAATATATGATGAAAAGGCTCTCAGGAGACATGTTTTTTACCAACAGATGCGTGATTTTCGGGAAGGCACATCAAAATTATCTGATTCAAAGGATTTTTTAAACCGGATTATCACCGAATTTCCTATGGATTGGCTTCTTTTGCTTGAATTCCACGATTTCTTGAAAAATCGCAAAGAGGATTCTGCACTTAGTGATAGGATTTTGGACCAACTAGAGAAGATTAAAACCGATGATCCGTCACTTTCAGGGCTCATCGACGATGGTTTGGCTTTGTGTGACTGACTTAGGGTTAGTTATTCAAAGTCCTGTTATTCATTCATTTCCGTAATTTAATTATCTGGTAGGTGATTTAAACAATCAGGCTTATGAACTTATGTTCGTTTAAAAGATGATATTTCGCATTCTTTTCTGTTTTTTTAATTCCTGATCCGGATAAAATATATCTTTGCCGTGCAATTGAAATCTGAGTGTTTTAATGTATTCAGTTTCAGATACCCTGATGAAGAAAAAAACATTAATTGAAAAAACCATGCGGATTGCCATTCTGGCAACTTCATTTTTCGTGTTTTGGATTTATCTCGGTTCAATCATAAATTTCCATCAGCATCATATTTTCGGTCGTTCTCTTATGCCTCAGTGCATTCTTGCCAAAAGAGAGGAAAGTATCCAGATTTCGCATGAACTGCCCTATTTATTGGTGAATTTCACTGCTTCGTTCGATCATCCGGAGCAATTAGTGCCAGAACCATCCGTATTTTTGATTGAATCAACATCGGGTGTCATTGATCAACTGAAACAAACCTCAGCCATTCAATTTTTCCATGGCTTAAGGGCTCCTCCTGCAGCCTGATTTTTTTTCGCATTTAATTGGCCTTGCTCAGGCTAATTAATTCCAATTAATTCCAAATCACATTTTTATTCATTCAGGATGTCTTTTAAACGATGCAGTTTTATGCTGTATCGATAAATGACTGCCGCTTCGGATTAATCCGTCAGATAAATTTCAAAACATGAAAACTCAAATTACTACAGCAATTTTGTCATTTGCTTTACTCGTGGTCTTCAATTTCAACAGGCTTCAGGCTCAAACCCCTGGCTCAATAGAAATGGGCCCCCAGTATGCTAATGAAGTATTTTATTCTCTGACCAATGGTGTTGTTAAAACATCGCCCCGTAGTTTGTGGGACATCGCATTCTATACCAATGCATTCAGTGCCGGAATTATCACCAACGGAGGCACCGGAGTAGAACTCTATACTTACCCCAAAGCCGCCGCCGATGGATGGGATAGCTTTGATACTACCGGAATGTCGGGGTGGACAAAAATGTATAATGATGCTTCCGAATGGGAAAATGGCGCTTTCAACCGCAACCAGAAAGGTCATCCTGATTACGGATGGGGCGTTTACAGTATGACATCACACGATGTGATCGGCGACTCGTTGTTTCTTATCAAAACGCCTGACGGGGTTTTCCGTAAACTCAATATTATCCGCAAATTTTCGTCCCTGAACAAATATGAAATCAGGTTTTCACTGCTCGACGGAACACAGGATCAGACAATGACCCTGGATGTGAATCCTTATAATGACAGAGTGTTTATGGCATTTTCGTTTGCCAATGGAATTGTTGACCGTGAACCTGCTGCTGCTTCCTGGGATATGCTGTTTACCAAATATATTGACTTTATTCCCACCCCTTATGCTGTGGTTGGTGTGCTGCTGAACCCGAATGATAACGCAGCCCGCGTAGAGCACACAGATCCTGCTTTTACCGATTGGAACAACCTCGATTTTGGTTTGGGAAGTGATATCATAGGATATAACTGGAAAAAACTGGTGGGTTCCCAATATATTATTGAAGATTCACTGCTTTTCTTTGTCAAAGCCCAGCAAGGTGGAGTTTACAGACTTGTTTTCGACAGTTATGCTGGTTCATCAACCGGTATCACCACTTTTTATACCACGTTGTTGTCTGCTCTTGGAGTCAATGATCTGAAATCCGACGAAATTAAAATTTTCCCGAATCCGGTATCATCAGTCATCCAGGTTTCACTCGACGGAGAAGCAGATTATAAAACTGCAGGATTGTATAATCTCAGCGGTAAATTGCTTCGTACCTGGACCCTTGGTAATGATAAGAACGTTAAGCTTGATGTAAGCGATTTTAATACAGGATTGTATCTTCTCAGACTTGAAGGTTTAACCTCTGTAACCAATGCAAAAGTAATGCTGCAGAAATGAAAAAATATTTGAGGCTTTTAACACTTACAGGCTTGATATTCAATTTTATCTGTGCGGATGCACAGCATGCAGAGGTGAGGATACTCGATGGTTCATCTGGGAAACCGGTTGCGTTTGCCCATATGAAGGTCGATCCGGTCGGCTCTTCCAAGGGAAGATATTACGTAAGTGATACCGCTGGATTCACCGGATATACTGTGAGTGTTAAAAGTTTGATTTCTGTAACTTATGTTGGTTTTAAGCCTTACACTGATACATTGACTCCCGGCCAGACAGCCGAAGTGAGGCTTGTACCATCGATATACACCTTTGATGAAATGGTTGTTACCGCTCAGTACAGCCCGGTAAGCGCCGACAAATCGATATATCGGATTAATGTTATCAACTCATTGCAACTTCAGAAAAGAGCAGCCTGTGATCTTGGCGACCTGCTTCGCAATCAGATGAATGTGCGGCTTTCGCAAAACGGTGTCTTAGGAACCGGAATGAGTATGCAGGGACTTTCAGGTGAGAATGTCAAAATACTGGTTGATGGCGTTCCGGTGATTGGCCGGCTGAATGGCGTTATTGATCTTACGCAGATAAATCTGCAACAGGCGCAGCAGGTTGAAGTGATAGAAGGCCCTATGTCGGTGATCTATGGGAGTAATGCACTTGCCGGTGTTGTAAATATAATTCCCATTGACTACTCAGGCAAACCGCTGTCAGTAAACGCTTCCAGCTATATTGAATCGGTTGGTGTGTATAATTTCAATGCAGGGTTTGGCATTGGCCATGGCATTCACGGATTTTCACTTCAGGCAGGCAGGAACTTTTTTGATGGGTTCCAGGGGATTAAAACAGGACGTGAAATGGAATGGAAACCCCGCAGACAGTTTAATACCGATCTGGATTACAGTCTTAACCTGAAAAAGGCATCCATTAAAACGCGTTTAAGTCTTTTTGATGAAGTGTTGCTGAGCAACGGCGATTTGATGCCTAAATATTACGAGAAGGCTTTTGACAGCCGGTTTAATACGGATCGTTACACAGCGAAAATCAGTCTTCAGACTAAGGGATGTAATAATTTTTCGTCGGATAACTCTTACTCCTATTACAAAAGGGTTCGTTCATTGTATTACAATGATCTCACCTTGCTTGAAAAGACACAAGTCTCCTCAGATACTACCCTTTTTGGCTCATGGCTTTCAAGGGGGATATATACTTATAGGGGAACAACAGGTGTTTTTAGCTTTCAGGCCGGTTACGACCTCAATGTTGAATGGGCAAGTGGCGACAGAATCGGGGGCAGCAATCGTGAAATTACCGATCTGGCTGGATTCCTGAGTATTCAATATCAGCCTGTTGAAAAAATTACCTTTCAGCCGGGATTCAGGTATGCATACAACTCAAAGTTCACTACACCTTTGATTTATGCTTTGCATGTGAAGGCCCAGCCATTTAAAGGCACTGGAATAAGAGCATCCTGGTCGTCCGGTTTTCGTGCTCCTTCCATTAAGGAACTTTACCTGAATTTTGTTGATGTCAATCACAATGTTATCGGAAACCCTGACCTTAAACCTGAAAGATCGAAGCATGTGCAACTGCAGTTACTACAGAAGTTGGAAGGAACAGGTTTTGCAACCGAAGGCGAAGTCAATCTTTTTGTCAATGATGTTGACAATATTATCACCCTGGGCCAGAGCGGTGTATCTTATGTCTATATAAATGTTGACCATTATCGCACCCGTGGATATAATGCGATGATACGCACCTCTCTGTTTCCTTCGGTTGATTTCCGTTTAGGATATGGCAGAACCGGAAAATCGAGCAGTCTGGGAACCCTGGGAAGCGAAACAAAATTCCTCTGGTCGCCTGAAGTTACCTCGGAGCTGACCTACAAGCTGTCTAAATTCAACGGAAGTATCTCAGCTTTTTACAAATACACCGGGACAACACCGCAATTTTATATTGCTGATGACGGATCGGTTATCGAAGGACTTGTTGATGGTTATCACAACCTCGATATCAGTGTGATGAAATCATTCTTTTCCGATAGACTTACAGTTAATATTGGAGGAAAAAATCTTTTTAATGTGACAAATATCGCAGCAGTCGGAAATGACGGCGGGGTACATTCGTCAAATAACAGCAGTGTGGCATGGGGCAGAAGCATCTTTGTTAAAATTAACCTTTCAATCTGGCATGATGACAAGAAGATTCAGGCTCATTAGCCTTGTAATATTAAATGCAATGCTCTTAACTTCCTGTTTTAAGGAAGATGAACGCATTGTGCCTTCACGGCCAGGAAATCTGACTACAAAGGTTATTGAGCTTATGCCTGATTACCGTCTCCAGGTTTATTTTGACCTGAATACAGGAGAGGAAGTGAGTTCCAACCTGAAGACTGTTTGGGACCTTGGTCTAACCTGCACCGCGGATGACTATAAAATGATGCTGAATACATCACAGTTTATAAAGGTTGCTCATACGGAATCGGATAATTTTGATATTGCATATTCAACTGAAGGTTTTGTCTGGGTTTTTGATGAATCGACCGGAAATTTTTCAGGCAATGCCATTGGTAAATGGTGGGAAGATACGGAAGCCGGCCCGGTCAGCCTGAATGAAGTAATGCTCATCGATCGTGGGATTGATGCTGACGGACTGCCTGCCGGTTATTTTAAAATGCAGCTAATGATTGATGCGGTAACCAAAGTGGTTAGTGTTCGTCTTGCTGAACTGGATGGAAGCAGTGAAAGACAGTTCAGTTTTATAAAAGATCCCACACGCAGGTTTGTAACGCTTTCGTTCGAAAACGGATTCAATGCTATGCAACCTGAACCTGCGGCAACAACCTGGGACTTGCTATTTACCCAGTATACTACGCTTTTATATACAGATACCGGCGAGCCTTATCCCTATCTGGTGACCGGCGTTTTGATCAATGATACGCTGGTTAAGGCCGTAATGGATTCCATTACACCTTTTGACAATGTAACCAGGGAACTGGCTGAGAGCCTGATTCTGTCGACCCGGCAGGATGTGATTGGGTATGACTGGAAGAAAGTAAACGGTGATGTAACCTCCGGGAATGTAACCTATACGGCGATTCCTGATATGGTTTTTATAATTAAAAATAAAGATGGCTATTTCTTTAAACTCAGGTTTATTGATTTCTACAATAACCTGGGCCAGAAAGGCTATCCAACGTTTGAATATCAGAAGTTGTGACTCTGGTATAAATTTTTGTTTGTGAATGTGTAAGAAAAGCCCGGTTTGTGAACCGGGCTTTTTGTTGGGTATGTTTTGATTTTAGTTTTACTGGCAGGCTACCTCTCCGAAAGCAATAGAGCAAATTATTCAACATCCGTCTGGAGTAAATTCAAGAATCCTGAAAAAATTTCAAAATTCTGGTTATACCCGGAATATAAGGAATTGAATCAGGCGCCTTGCCAATATGGAAATGAAGCTTGCTGCATGAAAAAAGGTTTTTGACCGTTGCCATCGCCTGCCGTCTTGCAGAGACTCCTCCTAAAATTCACTCCCGGTAATCATCAGCCTTGAACTGTTACCGGAATAAGGTTGAAAGAAAAAGTGAGGTTAAAAATAGAGGTTAAGCAGTTGGGTTACTAAGGTTATTGAGAAAATAATAAGGTTTTGTTCCGTTCCAAAATCCGCAGTAACTTTTAAAACTTGAGTCTACTCCGAAAACTAATTATTTGACACCAAGCCACAAAACCACCAAATCTCGCCAATTTTAATATATAGATAATCAATATTATACGTAAATTGGTGTCTTGGAGAATTGGTGTCTAATCTTTTTTATTGACTTTTCGGAGTAGGCTCAAACTTCCAGAATAAACCCTGTCTGCCTGTGGCATACAGGCAGGCTTATTCATTCTTAAAACTTCAGTAACAAGACATACTCACCACACCACCAAACCTTTTTGAATCTTCTAACCTCATTGAATAATTGCCAATAAAATTTAATACTTACTAAGCGCCTGATTCAATAAAAAAAATACGGGTATGATCAGAATTTCTTTTGAATCTGCAAAGGAGAAAAAGGGATTGTCTGTTTTTTTATGCTATAAGAGATAACCCATTGCCAATGCCTCTTTCTTAAACCCGAGAGCCAATTGTCTCCTGATAAGTTTGTGAAGTATTTCCAATTTTGCTTCTAATGTAAGTACCTGGTTATCAATAATCTCCTTTACGCCGGGGATTTGAGCTGACTGCTGAATCTCTTCAATGGTTGGAACAGCTTCTGAGGATCCGAGTTTACCAAGTTCATTACCCGAAAGCAAGGGGCTGTTCTTCAGGTGAACCGGAAGGGAATCAATGCCAATGGCAGGTTTTGCCAGCGGCTTTTCTACCTCAAATAAAGCACTGCCATTCGCTCTTACATAGTAATCGCCTCCCATCCGGCCAACCAGGTCAATTCTCGTGGTGTCGATCAATCCATCGGAGTTCAATACTTCTTCATTAACATGAACCAACAAAACCTCGCAAATAATCAGGTTGGCTGCTCCGCCACCTGCACCGGTTTCGATAATCTGCCTTACCCTGCACTCCCATTGTACCGGCGATTCTGCAACCCTGAATGGTTTTATTTTTTCAGATGCAACTGCTGTAAATCCTGATTTTTCAAATTCATTTACCCCTTTTGGAAATTCGGTGCTGGCCAGACTTACCTGTTCCACCATGCTATAGGTCACCGCGTTGATAACAACTTCCGGCACCTGTTTCAGGTTTTCGTAGGTGTCTTTGGTTGTATTGTTCCGTCCTCTTAGTGAAGGACTGAAGATGATGGTGCTGGGGTTTACGCCGAAAGCATTGAAAAAACTAAAAGGGGAAAGGTTGGGCCTGCCATTTTCATCAACTGTGCTTGCCAGCGCGATCGGACGCGGGGCAATAGCGCCCAGCATAAGGCGGTGGAGTTCTGTATGCAAAATGATGGCAGGATCGAAGCTTTTATACATTGAAATTAGTTTGAATGATGAATTACGAATGACGAATTACGAATGACAAACCTGCCTGTCGCAATTCAGACTGATGTCGATTACGTTGGCTGAGTAATTGCATATGTGATTTTCAAAAAAGTTGAAGTATTCCTGTAACGTACCAAAGCCATGAGTGACGTCCTTCGAGTTAGCAAATGGTAATAAGGCAATTAAAGAATTTGGAAACAGTTGGAAATAAATTAATCTGATAACCATGACAACTCTTTTATTAAGACACCTTACAACAATTGTTTTTCTTTATTCTTTAGCCTTTAGTATTTTCGTTACGCATTCGCCGAAGCCTACCCTTAAGCCAGCCTTTTCAGCAAATCCGCGCATGATCAGGGTGTCGTTGTCATTGATAAATTTGCGTTCAGAGCCATCATTTAGTTTTGTAGGATTCGCTCCCCTCCAGGTTAGCTCTAACATTGATCCGTAGGAACCTGGCTCCGATCCACTGATGGTACCTGAAGCATACAAGTCGCCAATATTGATATTACAACCATTTACCGTGTGATGAGCAAGTTGCTGACAGATATTCCAGTACATAAACCTGAAATTTGACCGGCAAACCAGGTTTTCTTCAGCGTTTTCCGGTTTGATGATAACCTCCAGATTAATGTTAAAATTACGGAGGCCTTCCGTTTTGAGATAAGGCAACACTTCCGGATCCTGTTCAGGGCCTTTCACCCTGAAAGGATCAAGGGCATCAAGGGTAACTATCCAGGGCGAAACCACCGAGCCGAAGTTCTTTGAGAGAAACGGCCCCAGCGGGACGTATTCCCATGATTGTATATCTCTGGCAGACAAGTCGTTGAATAAAAGAAACCCGAAAATGTAATCTTCTGCTTCAGCAGCTGTTACACTGTCACCAAGTTCAGTGGACCGGGCAACCACAAAAGCCAGCTCCAATTCAAAATCAAGCATTTGGGAAGGACCGAATACCGGATTGTCGGCACCCTGGGGCAATGTCTGGCCTTTCGGCCGGTGAATGTTGGTTCCTGAAATTACGATAGATGAGGCCCTGCCATGGTAACCAACCGGCAGATGCCGCCAGTTGGGCAACAGCGCGTTGGCCGGATCGCGGAACATCTTGCCCACGTTGGTCGCGTGTTCTATGCTGGAATAGAAATCAGTGTAATCGGTCACTTTCACCGGCATAAGCATGGTGATATTCTCAATGTGGTGAAGGCCAAACGCCTGTATCGAAACAAGCAGGTCTTCATCCTCTGCAAAATCAGCACTGAAAACCTTCTGCAGGCGCTGACGCACAGCAAGGTGAGCCTCACGACCCAATTCGATAAAGTCGTTGAGTGTCGTTTGACTGAAGACCCCTTCGAAATCGAATTCCAGATCATCGAAAACATGAAACCATTCCAGTTTTTCCAGATCAACCGCGTAGTCTCCAATGCGCGAAACAGCGTTGATTTTTCCGGGAACAACTTCTGCAATGCCATACGGCAGATTTTCAAGAGGAAAATCGCTGTTGGCGGGTATTTCAATCCAGGATTTCATTTCTAAGTAAAGAGTTAAAGTAAAAAGTAAAAAGTGAAGTCAGCCCTTCGACTGCGCTCAGGGACCGAAGTCAGAAATGAGTAGTGAGTAGTGAGTTGCCAATTATCTGCAATAATTATTTGTAAGTCAGAGTTTTGATACCAGATTTAGATATTAGATATTAGAAATTAGAAATTAGAAATTCATTTCAAAACCCGCAATCCAAAATCCAAAATCCGCAATCTAAAGAGTGCCTCTCTTCTCCTGCTCCAGCTCAATGGCTTCAAACAATGCTTTGAAGTTTCCTTTTCCAAACGATTTGGCCCCTTTGCGTTGTATAATTTCGTAGAAAACTGTTGGCCGGTCTTCCACGGGTTTGGTAAAAATCTGCAAAAGGTAGCCTTCATCATCACGGTCAACCAGGATTCCCAATTCCTTCAATACCAGAATTTCTTCATCAATCTTACCCACACGGTTCAGTACGGTGTCGTAATAACTCCCGGGAACTGTCAGAAACTCAATGCCTCTTTTCCGCAAATCACTTACCGTTTGAAGGATATTATCGGTGGCCATAGCCACGTGTTGAACGCCGCTGGTGCCATAATAATCGAGGTATTCTTCGACCTGTGAACGTTTTTTGCCTTCAGCCGGTTCGTTGATGGGGAATTTAATCCGCCCGTTTCCATTGGTCATTACCTTACTCATCAAGGCAGTGTATTCTGTCGAAATGTCTTTATCATCGAACGATGCCAACTGTGTGAAGCCCATTACATCGCCATAGAAATTGACCCATTTGTTCATTTCGTTCCAACCCACATTGCCTACCATGTGGTCAACATATTTCAAACCAACATCCCTGGTATGGTATTCAGGGTTCCAGGCAACGTACCCCGGAAGGAACGGGCCATTATAATTTTTGCGTTCCACGAATATGTGAACCGTTTCACCATAAGTGTGAATTCCTGAGAGAACAACTTCACCGTTTTTATCTTTTTCAACACGCGGTTCAAAATAAGAAACAGCTCCCCGGGAAGTAGTTTCCTGCCACGATTTACGGGCATCATCAACCCACATCGCGACAACTTTAACTCCGTCACCCCGTTTCATCCCATGGATGCCAATATCGCTATCCGGAACCAGGGATGAAGTAAATACAAAACGAATTTTATCCTGCGCCAGTACATAAGAAGTGCGGTCTTTCAGGCCGGTTTCAAGGCCTGCATAAGCCAGCGGCTGAAACCCAAAAGCAGTCTGGTAGTAGAAGGCTGCCTGCTTGGCATTGCCAACATAAAATTCAACATAATCAGTGCCGTTGATTGGCAGAAAATCTTCTTTAATGTTCATTTGTAAAAATGTTTTTTATGATACAGATTGTTTACCTGGAAATATTGTCAGTTATCGTTTGATCCATACAATAATAAACGCTCAGACTTTACTCAATCCAAGATTTGTAATAATCCGGATCCTCAATTTCCATAGCCTGTTTGGTAAGCCATAACGGTCTGAAGGAATCAACCATCACTGCAAGTTCTTTCGTCTCTTTGGCACCAAGGCTTTTCTCAACGGCCCCCGGGTGCGGACCATGTGGAATGCCAATAGGGTGGAGGGTTATCTGACCTCTTTCAACGTGTTTGCGGCTCATAAATTCACCATCCACATAGTAAAGGACCTCGTCAGAATCCACATTGCTGTGGTTATATGGTACAGGGATCGACAGCGGGTGATAGTCGTAAAGTCTGGGAACAAAAGCACACATTACAAAATTGTGGGCTTCAAAGGTTTGATGCACTGGCGGTGGCTGATGAATACGACCCGTAATAGGCTCGAAATCGTGAATGGATAAGGCGTAAGGGTAATGAAATCCATCCCAGCCAATGACATCAAATGGATGGCTGGCAAAATGATAGGGGAATATTTGATTTTCCTTTTTTACCATTACTGCGAAATCGCCTTTCTCATCGTGGGTCACGAGATTCTGTGGTTTTCGGATATCACGTTCACAAAAAGGTGCGTGTTCTTCCAGCTGACCAAGCTTGTTTACGTATTTCTTCGGGAACCTGATCGGGCTGTAGGATTCAACTATAAACAAGCGGTTTTCTGCAGTATCGAATTCCATCTGATAGACAACCCCACGGGGGATAATCAGGTGATCGCCATAACCAAACCTGATTTCGCCATACATGGTTTTTAACTTCCCCGAACCTTCATGCACAAAAATCATTTCGGAAGCCTGGGAGTTTTTGAAAAAATAATCTGTCATTGATTTTCGCGGAGCAGCCAGCAAAATGCAGAGATCACTGTTAACGAGCACCGGGATCCGGCTTTGGAGATAATCATCGGCCGGCTTCACCCGAAATCCCTGAAAACTGCGATTTTGCATATTGTTTCGCACAGCAATAAGAGGCGCAGCATCAATAGGTGTATCGATCGATTTTACCTGGGTAGGAGGGTAAACATGATAGGTGATTGAATAGGCATCGGAAAATCCTTCAGTTGAAACAAGCTGCTCCGAATAAAGGTTGCCATCAGGTTTCCGGAATTGTATATGGCGCTTAGGCGGAATTTGTCCAAGAGTGTGGTAATGGGACATTGTTTATTAAATTGGATTTAGGCTTTTCGTTTTGTGATATAAAGATACTAAAACTAATCACCTCTACAACAATTATAAAAGCCGAATGTTCAGGAAAATCAGGTTTAAGGCTAAGTTATAGGAGACTTTTACTGAGCTCTGCCCGGATGGCCGGAAATGAAGAACGGCAGGAAAAAATCTCTGCCGTTCAAATCGTCTGATATGTATTTACCTCTTAATGATGATTTTCGCAATGGTCTCTTTCTTATTTATGCGCTTTATTTTCAGGAAGTAAAGTCCTTCCGGAAATTGAGAGAGATCGGCAAGCACTTTTCCAGCCGGCGGAATACCCGAATTGTTCCATAACTCCTTGCCGGTTATTGACACAACAATAACTGACTCAATCAGTGCGGCCGCAGGCGACGAAGTTTCAATTTTAATTATTCCTGTTGATGGATTCGGGTAAATGTCAAATTCATCAGGATCAGTTGTTTTAATGCCAACCGGCAGGTAGAAATTGGAGATTAGTTCCCGGTTACCATTCACGGTAAATGAATAGCCTGGATTCGTTGACACTATGTTTCCAGCTTCTGTCCAGTTTAGGAAAACAAAGCCATTGTTTGCAGAAGTATTCAGGTAGGCCGTTTCTCCTTCTATGTAAGTGCCACCGCCAGTTGCATTTCCTCCTTCTCCCGGGTTGGCCGAAGCCAGAATGGTAAATTGCCGGGCAAAGTTTGCGGTGAGGTTCCTGTTTGAGTTGGCCGCAAAAGAATAGGATGGGCTTGCTGAAACCTGGGCCCCGTTTTCTTCCCAATTGCCAAACACCCAGCCATTGTTGGGAAGTGCATTAACAGTTACCTGATCACCGGCAGTATATGTGCCTCCGCCATTGGTTGAACCACCGGATGAAGGACTGGAAGATGTATTGATGCTGTATTGGTTCACCTGTTCCTCAAAATTGGCAACCAGGTTCCGGTCAGCCGTCGCTGTGAACGAAAATGCCGGATTCAAATTAACCACATTCCCGTTTTCGGTCCAACTTATGAAATTCCACCCATTATTTGCTGTTGCCAGCAGCGAAACCACTTCTCCGGCATTATAAATACCTCCGCCTTCAGTTATACCTCCTTCGGCAGGATCAGGGGAGGTGACTATCAAATACTCAACGATCTGCTGGGTAAAACCGGCTATAAGTGTTTTATTGTTGCTTACTGTAAATGAATAGGTTGCAGAAGTTGAGACTACATTCCCGTTTTCGGTCCAGCTCACAAAGTTCCATCCGCTGTTGGCTGTTGCCGACACCGTCGCCTGCGAACCATAGGCATAGGAGCCTCCACCACTGACACTGCCAGCTATTGATGGATTGGCTGAAACGGAAATAGTATATTGTAATGCCTGAAAATTGGCCACCAATGACCTGTTACCTGCAACTGTGAACGTGTAATTTGCATTGGCAGACACTACACTGCCATTTTCGGTCCAGTTGATAAAACTGTATCCTGTATTTGCAATTGCGTTCAGGTTTGCCTGGGTTCCATAGTCATAAATGCCTCCACCTGAGGTTGTACCGCCTGCTGAAGGTGATGAAGAAGTCGAAATTGTATAGGTTGAAGGTGCAAAATTGGCTGTTAGTAAACGATCATTATTTACCAGAAATGTATAACTGGCATCGCCTGACACAACATTCCCGTTTTCAGTCCAGTTAAGGAAATAATATCCGGCCAATGGCAATGCTGAAACCATTGTCTGAGTTCCTGCATTGTAAGTTCCTCCCCCTGAGGTGGTTCCTCCCAGTGCAGGACTTGATGAAGTGATGATGGTAAAGGTTTGTACACCAGAAACTGAAACAGATACATCATCAACATACCAGTAATCATATTGATACAGATTTCCTTCTATCGTAAATGCCAGATAAGTTGTTGCCGAATTCAGGTTTGAAGTAACAGTGGTATTGACCAGCACCGGGCCAACATTTGCGTTTGAGGCTGTCGGAAGTGACCAGGCTTCATTGGTCCAGGTGGTTCCGTTATTGCTGGATTGAACCCTTAGGGTGGCACCTGGTCCATAGTCGTCGAGCATGTGCCTGAAGCTCAGATTGATTCCGGTAACCCCGATTGTGTTAAAAGCTGGAGTGACCAATCGGTTGGTAGCCTGATTTTTATCCTGCCAGGTTGACATCATCTCGCCTGAAGAACCACCGGCATTATTGGTGGCTGAAAGTGACCAATTGGCAGCAACATTGGTTCCTGTGACCTGTTGTGTCCAACAGGGAGGGAATTCTGCTCCTGAAAAAGATTCGGAATATGGCAATGCAGCGATCCCACATTGTGTTGTGGCGTTGGCGTTAATACCGGTTGAATAGGTTACAGTTCCGTCAACAGACCATAATTTATAGTAATAAGTAGTGGCAGGCGAAAGTGGGGTATGGCTGAATCCGGTTCCATTGCCTGCGTATATTACGGTACCTCCACCTGAGACGGTTGATCCGGCAGTGTATGTGGTTCCGGTTTGAGGAACCCCAAAAACCGGACTGGTATTAAATGCGAGCACCACATTGTGGTTCGAGCTGTTTTTCTGCCAGGAAAGATTGATCTGTGTGCCGCTGATGGTTGTCGCCATAAAGGAGGGCGGATTTGCCACAGTGCTCATGCCAACCGTGAAAGAGATGGTAGTTCCGGCAGCGGTGACATTATAGATATTCAATCCGCCGGGACCGCCGTTTTGCAGGAATGAGGATGGATTGGTGCCATCATTGATGGCTGTCCTGCCCGATGATTGAGAGAAATAGGCGCTCCATGGACTCCCGTTCACCATGGTCGTTCCGTTTGGACGATAAATATAAACCTCATCAGGCGGACCGTCTGCATTGCCATCCAGACCCGGATCAATGCGGTAAACGATCAGCCCTGAGCCAGGCAGGGAGCTTTCGAAGATTCCGCTGGTTTTTCTGTATTCAACAACAAAGTACTCAGTTGGAGAATTTGGGGAGGCTATTTTATAGCAGTTGTTTGTTGATGAGGTCAGTGGTTGTAAGGTGTAAGTGCCCGATGAGGTAATCTCAGGAATTGAAGTGATCCAGGTGTTACCGGAGTATTTCCATTTCATATAGGCGCCCATGTGGCCGCTGCCCGATTCCATCAAATCCCATTCTGATACCGGTGAAAGATTGAGACCGCCATCATCGTAATGATAGAGATCGGGTGAACCCAGGGCATGAAACATCTCATGACATAGGGTGTTAACATCTACCTGTGATTCGGGTTGGAAGGTATAATCCCAGACCTGTTTTCCATTGATATAAACATTATAGGTATAAAGTGCCCAACGGTGTGCCCACAGAAGACTGGCCCAGGCTCCGTTACCGCCCCGGATAATAAAACAGACATTATCAACCAGGTTGTCATTATCACCGTCAATGTTAAGGGAGGTCGGCACCGGAGAGTTGGCGTTTATCCAGGTAATGGCATCTCTTAAAAGTGCATGTTCGCGCAAACGGCGCTCTGTTTCTCCATTATAACCTGACGGATTGGTGCTTGCATTGTATGGTTCGAAATAATTTCTGGCATGAGTATCGGTGTATGAGTAATTGGTCGTCATGGCGCAGGCCGGATAGTGCGTTGAGCCAATGGTAAACTGGCTGTATGATACTTCTGTGTAGTATGACTTCAACGAATTTCCTGTCGGAAGGTTAAACAGGTCGTCATAACTTTGTCGGGTAGTTGTAAATTCGGTGTCGCCGGAAAATTTGATGTAAACGACAATATTGTTCATGGTCCCCAAATGTGGAGCTCTTGTTGAAGTTACTATTTCCTTGTTGAATGCTTCTTTCCGCCTCAGATACTCGGTTTTTGAGATTTTCGCCCAGGGAATGAGCCCTACTGATATTGGATCAACATCATTGACCCTGAAAAGTGAAGGTGCAACCAGATCCTTTTCTTTAATGCCATAATAGTAATATCCATCGGGAGCTTGTATGATGGTGAACCCATCGGCATCGTGCAGCCAATTAAAATACTCATCGCCAGTAACATAGCAATTAATTAAAGTGCCATCTGGTTGAGATACCTGGTAGGGGTGGTTCTTTACATAGGCAGCCTTGGTGGCAGTCGCGAACAATAGGGTTGTAACAGCCAGTAAGAGTAAAATCCTTCTCATAAACAAGGTGATTTGGAAAAGTGTAAATTAACTAGGGTGATATAAGTTGGAAACAATCATTATTAATACATTTCAGGCCAAAAAGTAATAGCTTTTACCTGGGATTTTATTTCAATAAGTTGGATGGAAGGATTGAATTTTGGAAGGATGGAATTTTGGAAGGATGGAAGTATGGAATAATGGAATAGTGGAAGGATGGAATGATGGAATGAACTGATGCTTTTTACTTTGGACTTTGAGCTTTTAACTTTGAGCTTGGAACGATGGAATGATGGAATGAACTGAAGCTTTTTACTTTGAACTTTGAGCTTTGAACTTTGAGCTTAGAACGATGGAATGTTGGAATGAACTGATGCTTTTTACTTTGAACTTTGAACTTTGAGCTTTTAACTTTGAGCTTGGAACGATGGAATGATGGAATGAACTGATGCTTTTTACTTTGGACTTTGAGCTTTTAACTTTGAGCTTGGAACGATGGAATGTTGGAATGAACTGATGCTTTTTACTTTGAACTTTGAGCTTTTAACTTTGAGCTTGGAACGATGGAATGATGGAATGAACTGATGCTTTTTACTTTGGACTTTGAGCTTTGAACTTTGAGCTTGGAACGATGAGCTTGGAACGATGGAATGATGGAATGGAAATTGGAAATTCAAACAGATCAGAGTTTACAATTCTGATTTTTCCTCTCCGCATTGTTAAACAAATAGCCCGGAATGGCCGGCTGATGCTTTCGATTGATTATTTTTGCCGGAGAATGTAACTGAAACTCCTGGTGGGCATGAAAACAAAAGAAGAATTGATTGCCGGATTTGATCCGAATGCAGCAGCACCGGCAGAGGCCGGTCTTTACGGATTGCCATTTAATGCAGAACAATCCGATATTGTTATTATACCCGTTCCCTGGGAAGTGACGGTTAGTTTTCCGTCTGGTACTGGAAAAGGGCCGCAAGCCATCGCAGAAGCCTCACTGCAGGTCGATCTTCATCATCACAACTATCCCGACCTCTGGAAACGCGGCATTTTTATGGATAAATGTCCTGATGATCTTGAGGAACCCGGCAGAAAGGCCAAAGCCGATGCACAGGAACTGATATCGACCATGGAGAATGGAGAAGATATTACCGGGCCTCCATATCAGGAGAAACTTGAAAGGGTAAATCAAGCCTGCGCCATGATGAATTTATGGGTGAAAGAAAGAGCTGACTACTGGAAAAAGAAGGGTAAAATGGTTGGACTGGTAGGTGGTGATCACAGCATTCCGCTGGGATACATTCAGTTACAGGGTGAACATCATGCTGATTTCGGAATTCTGCACATAGATGCTCACATGGATTTGCGCATTGCCTATGAAGGATTTACCTGGTCGCATGCTTCCATATTTTATAATGCCATGGAAACGGTTCCGCAGGTAAGCAAACTGGTGCAGGTTGGAATCCGCGATTACTGTGAGCAGGAGAAAAATTATGTTAAATCTGATCCCGGCCGCATTGCTGTTTACTTCGATCGTGAAGTCAGGAAACGCCTTTACAAGGGTGAAAACTGGCACCAACTCTGTCTTGAAATAGTTGACCGCCTTCCTCAAAAAGTTCATATTTCAGTGGATATTGACGGGCTGGATCCGAAACTTTGCCCAAATACCGGTACCCCCGTTCCGGGAGGGATGGAGTATGAAGAACTGATCCACTTGCTCAATGTGTTGAAAGACAGCGGGAAAGAAATTATTGGCTTCGACCTTTGTGAAGTTGCGCCAGGTGAAGATGGCTGGGATGGGAACGTGGGTGCAAGGGTACTTTATCAGCTTTGCGGTACGATGGCAAGGTAGGGGTAGGGCTCAGGGCTCAGGGCTCAGGGCTCAGGGCTCAGGGCTCAGGGCATGGAGCATGGAGCATGGGGCTTAGAGCCGGTGGCTGAGTGTTTTGCGACCCCAATGCTGAAATAAATAAACGCGCTGAATCACCAAAAGTA
>JBBQBC010000030.1:0-25224 GCA_038317155.1 Bacteroidales bacterium | reverse complement strand
GGTTTCACCTGTGAGGTTATCGAGTACCTTGCCTGTAACGGCTGCAATAGCGGTTGCAGGAGGGGTATTGGTCTTGTTCCCCTCTGCAAAGGCAGATACACTGAAAATAAGGATTGTAACTATGGCTGAGGTTATGCGGATTGCTTTTTTCATGGCTTGAGTTTTTTTTGATGATGCAAAAATACCTTCGCACCGTTAAGCCACGGTTAAGCCAATGTTAAATGAATGTTAAGTTTTAATTTATACTGATAAGCAACTGGATAACAGTATATTAATGTTGTATAATAAACTTACCTGTCAAAATATTCCCTGTCGCATCAATTGCCCTGACCAGATAAATACCGTTCCGGTATGAAGCAGTAGTGATGGTCAATGGAACTTCTGTCAGCTTAATGGACTGATAAACAGGTTGATAATTATAGTTGGTGATTACTATGGATGAAAGCTCATTTTCTGATTGAATGCTCAGCGTTTGATCGGCAGGGACTGGATAACAAATAAGTGGATGAAACGTTTGCTTATTTACAATAAGTACACAATCTTCTTCAGTAAATTCACTTATGCAATCAGTATAAACAGCCTGAACCCTATAGCATGCTTGTTCCGTAAATACATAAGTTGTGTCTATGTATATAGTTGCAGATGTTGTGTCCAATAATTCCAAATTTTTATATACATTGTAAAAAAGCAAAGATCTGTTACGATAACTTTCTTCTTCAGAAAATTGTATTTGTTTCTCAGACCTCCGGGGAGATTGGGCAAGTTTGTAGGAATATGTGTGTTGATTTTTATCCTGTTCCTCTATAAATCCTTCAATATTCCAGTTGAAATTCAGCGCATAGGTAGTGGCCATTGATTCCCAAACTGAACCGTCTAACGAAATCATATCACCGAATCCTGCAACAGCAGGGCCATCATCAATTCCAGCCGGGTATTCTCCTGCCTCATTCGTTACTGTATAACCAAACCATAGTTCTGTTTCACCGGTTACCAGAACCGGAGCTATCAGCATAACTTCATTCCACTCTCCAACGGAGATGGTTGTCAGAGGTTGCTCTATGACTAATTGGCTTGCATTGCTACCTGTCCAGACTTTCAGAACAAAGTTTCCTTCTGCAAAAGGGAAAAAGCGCAATTTGGTAAGGCTGGTGCCGATAAATGCTCCAAGTTGCATAGGCGTGAACCTGATAGCAGCACTGAACGTACCACCACCCGTAAGACCAATAGCATCGTGATTGGTTCCGTTATTCCATCCAAGCCACGCCGAAATTCCGTTTCCTCCGGTAGGAGGATCCCATTCTATCCGAACTTCATCAATCGCCGGGAAATTAACTTCTGCCCAAAAATTTAATGGAATCCCACATTCCCTATAAACCGAAATATTATCGATCATCCAGTTGTAAACATCAAGGCTGTTCTGTCCTTCAGCCAGAAACCTGAACCTGAACACATTTCCCTTGACGGAATCCGTAATATCTAATTTAATGTAATTCCAGTTATAACTTGAGACGTTAGAATATGCCCAGACCGTAATCCAACTGGTATCCGCCAATACCTGTACCTTCAGGAATTCCTGCCCGGTTGGATTGACCAGGGTATGTTTCAGGTCGAATGAAAGATAAATTTTCCCATCAATCAGGTGTCGGGCATTCAGCAGCCGCGAGGTTAAAGCTTTCTGATAGTTTATAAGAGGCGGGCTATAAAAAAACTCAGCAGAAGGGGCATTATTTCCAACTTGCCCGGAAATCCGCCAGTTCCCGTTTTGCTGAAATGTCCAGTGATTGATCTCAAAAAGGCCGGTACTCCAGTCTTCATCAAACGGCAGCCAGGGAACCGCCTTACGATCAAGTTCAGGGGGAGTGGCAGGCAAAGCTTTGAAGTTGCCGTGGACTGAAAATTGTGAAAAAGAAGGTGTTGCCTGCACCAACAGCAAGCAAACAAACAAGGCGACTGAAGCCGTAATGCGGATAAGTTTATTCATGTAAATGTGTTTATCAGGTTTCCAATACCGCCTCAATCAAAGGATGTTATACTGATAGACAATCTAAATGTGTTTTACCCCTATCCGTTTCCGGAATATTTATCAGCCGGGCGAAAACTTACCTCAACCAGGAAAAGGGATGCTGGGCGGCCAGCATTTGCTTCAAATCTGCAAATGGAATAAAAATGTCCTGCGGGCCGGCTTCCAACCCGGCTATTTCATAGGAATTATAATGAAATCCGATTCCGGAATTGTTGATATAGAAATTTTCGGTTGGCTCAACCTTATCCTTGAAATAGCCGTAACTGCTCAATGCATCTTTGTCGTCAATTTTCAGGCTCTCTTTAATACGATTTGTGATAAGTAATCCGAGTTTATCGTAAAAGCCGGGCGCAAAAATCTCGGCTAGTTTTATATCCTTTCCGGTTCTCACATCAAAAACAAGGTATTTTGTGATGTTAAGGCCAAAACTTCCGCCGGTATAGGCATAGTCACTAAACTGAAGCGTGGTGATGTAGTTTTCATTAAACATTACCTGCATATTCTTTCTTTTCTCCCAATTCAGAAACTGGTAGTTTTCGGCAGTATTTATGTCAGTATTGTTGGTTTTATATTGATTGAAGTACCTGCTTTCCAAATCATTAAATATGGTTTGCGGATCCTGAACCTTGTCGGAACCGAAAAACCGCGCATACAGGACATTGTTTAAAACCAGCGTTACTTTCCGGTTCATGGTGTCGGGCGGCAGTATTATTGAAGATTCAAAAAGTGCCATAGGGGAGTCTTTTGCCGGGGCAAGCGAAGTTTTTGACCGGTAAGCATAGAGCTTGTATGGAATACTCCCTCCGGTATATTCCTCTTTCAGTGAGAAGGGGTATTTTTTCTCTGAGTCGTTTGTCTCCCACATGCCCGAAATCTGGTTTCCACCTGATAGCTTGCCTGTAAATATCAGTTGTTCAGAGGCTTTATCGTTCATAACGATGCTGCCATCCGGTTGCAGTTCACCATAAATGGCAATCGAAATTCGCTGACCCTGGTTAGCGTTATTGTAAAAACCTTCAACCCGGTTTCCCGAAATAGTCAGATCAGCAGTAATTGGATCGTTGTTGCCTTTCAACCCTGTCATGTGCAGATAGCGGTTCTGTGCGAAGGCGCTGGTAAATGAACCGCTCAAAGTCAGGAATATTATGATATAGCTGATATAGCCAAGGTGTCTTTTCATCTTATCGGGGTTAGTTGTGCTTTAGGAACGGGTTTCTGTCAAATAAATTCTGCTGTCGGCAAAATTATCGTTCTCCGAACAGGGCGGTACCAATTCTGACCATTGTGCTGCCTTCTTCAATGGCCAGGTGATAATCGCCCGACATCCCCATCGACAGGATACTGAAAGCGGGAGAATCCTTAAAATACTCCGTCTTTACCTTGTCGAAAAGCTGTTTCAGCCCGGCAAATTCTTGTCTGACCAGCGCTACATCATCAGAAAAACTGGCCATTCCCATCAAACCGCATATTCTCACATTGGCCATTGCCGGATGGGTGCCGGCTTTAAGTATTTCTTTCAACTCCGCTTCGTCCAGTCCAAACTTAGATTCTTCAGTGGTGATATAAATCTGCAGAAGGCAATCAATAATCCGGTTATTCTTCAAAGCCTGGCGATTAATTTCATCAAGCAGCCTGAGACTGTCAACACTGTGAATGAGGTGAACGAAGGGCGCGATGAATTTTACTTTATTGGTTTGAAGATGCCCGATCAGGTGCCAGCGGATGTCAGAAGGCAAAACGGGTTGTTTTTCAATCATCTCCTGCACCCTGTTTTCGCCGAAATCGCGAAGGCCCTGATCGTAAGCTTTTTGCAGAATATCAACCGGCCTGGTCTTCGTAACTGCAACCAGGGTAACGTGCGCAGGGAGTTGATTCAGGATGTTTGTGATGTGCTCGTTCAGAATTTCCATGATAAAAGTGTGTTTGCAAATTTAAGGAAATAGAAACTGCTTTAATATAAACAGATCTTGTTTTGCACGTTTTTACCATGACTAACATAATGATTGCATGTGCAGGCTCAACTTTTGATTTCACAAAAATCATCTTATTTCAACTTTCTTTGAATAATGTTATTTTTGCAAAAAGTCAACTGTCATGAATTTCTCCCGAAAACCCATTCAAATCCTATTTTCCCTGATCAGTGTGCTGATATTGGTATTTTCCTGTAACAAAAAGGACGGAACCATTGATCCGCCTCCGATAAAAACCGGACCTGAGTTTACGACCATTAAAATATCGGGCGACAACAAACAGGTTTCTGTTGGTTTTACGGAAGGGGTTTATAAAGGCGGATTTCTCAATAAGCCTTTGTCAACCGGCGAACTCATGGTTAGTCTTCAGGGTGGACAGGCCTTGCTCGACAGCTTTAATATAGCTCACGTTGCAGGTGACACCCTTGTCCACATCAGGTTGTTTACCAGTGGATTGGCAACAGGGGAGGAGCAGTTGAAAATTTCACCGGCAAATGCTACCGCGATCGTTAATTCATTGGCGGTCCCGATGAAGTTAGCCGAACAATTAACCATCAACCTTGCTGATATTGGTATCATCGGAAGCTGGGTTTCAACCGGAGAGAACCTGTCGCCGGTTTTTCAGCAGTTTGGTTTCGATTCGGTATTTATGCAATTCAGAGCTGACGGCAGCTACACTTTCGAATCTTTTACCCCCGGTGGAATTCACAATACCCTTTCCGGGACATTCCAGCAATCGGTAAGTGGCGTAGCGGGCATACGGAACATTACACTAAGTCAGGTGAGCCCGGTAGCTTCAACTATTTCAGGGATATTCAGCCTTTATAATGAAGAAATCATCCGGATGGTTTATGAAACAGTCCAAACCGACCCAATCGTAAGCGGACTCACACCACCAACTCCTGAATCAGGTTTTGGAACCACCGGATTGCTTGGAAGTGACAATACACAGGTGTTCTTAAAAGTTGCAGCTGATTGATTATGTAAACTTTATGCTTGTTTTTGGCTTTATGAGGTATTTTAAGCTTTTCAAACTGAGTGTTAATGATAGTTTGGTGAGTTTTTCAGCGGGCCCTGAATATCCTGAATTGCCTTCTGAATTAAGATTTCCGGCTGTGCCGAAATCGAAAAGAATGATTCATTACCTTAGCAACAAATTCAAAACCGCGTTTTTAAACTGGGCTTATAAATCCTTTCGCTTGAATATCCGCAAAGCAATATAAATGGGAAGCAGAATCCAAAGCAACATAACGGAAATTGATAATATTATTCCGAAACCAGAACCGAAAAACTGGTTAAATACTGCTCCGGTAAATCCCATCAGGGCTGAAATATCCATTTTAAGCAACACCATGATACGCGCTAAGTCAACCGGATTGAGACAACTGAGGAAAATGGTGAATTGCTCCAACGGATAATCGGAAAAGGCAAACATCACCATCAGCACAATGCCATCAAAAATAAGGGTGAAATAAAACCAGAGTAACATGGCAATTCCGATTCCACGGGTTTTGTCGCGCGTAAGCACCGATGCCAGGAATGCCAACGATACAAATACCATGGTTAGAAGGCTTCCCGATAAAATAAAATACCAGCCAACATCAGTTCCGTCAAAAATAATAACCGGCAACCCGATGCCGATAAGAAATGCTGCAAGCAATGAAATTCCGACGCCCGAAAAAACGCCTAACAATATATCCCTTCGCTTAAGTGGCTGAGCTACCAGTAGTTCTATAAATTCATAGGAATTAAAAAAGTAAATGGTTGTAAACAGGATGCTAACCAGCGGTATAACTATCAGCAAAACAGTAAGCAGGCTGCTGAGCCCCTTGGCGATATCATCATTCATCATGAACAAGCCAAATGAACTGATTAACAGCAATATCACATAAGCCAGGAGAATGCGGTTCCTGAAAATATCGTTTAATACATACTTGATAATCTTCGTCATAATCTTATTCAATAGTTAGTTATGTTTTTACAAAACCCTGTAAATCTATATGTTATACAAGAACGATTTTAATTCGCAAACACCAATAAATCTAGTCTTTGCGTCTTTGCGTCTTTGCGTGAGACAAAAATATACCGGACTATTGTTATTGCAACAAATGGAATAAAGCTTTTCCTAACTTATCTTCACCGGTTTCGGCCTTGATCTCTGAAATGCTCTTGTAAAACAGCGCCTCTCCTTCAACAATATAAGCGATGCTATCTGCAATTTCTTCTACTTCACTCATAATATGTGAGGTAACCAGGATTAGTTTTCCATCTTCTTTTGCTTTCTGAATTTTTTGTTTCAGGATTTCAGAAGCCAGAGGGTCGAGGCCGGCGGTAGGTTCATCCAGAATCACAACTTCGGGTTTAAACAGGAATGCCAGGGCAGCACTTACCTTTTGACGTGTGCCTCCGGAAAGGGCCCGCATGGGTTTTCCGAACATTTCCCGCAGCTTAAACGCTTCAATCAATTCTTCATCAAAGTGTTCATTCACACGGTTTTTACCCAGGTCTTTCATCATCCCGAAAAAGTAACCCATACGCATATTATCGGGATAACGTCCGATCTGCGGCATATAGCCGATTCGCTGTTTGTAATGAACATCACCAGCAATTGTTTTCCCGTCAAAGTTTATGGTTCCTCCATCCGGAATAACCATGCCCAGCAGGCATTTGATTAAAGTAGTTTTGCCTGAAGCATTGGGGCCAACAAGGGCAACCACCTGGTTGAGCCCTAAATTCAGGTTTATACCGCGAAGTGCCACAATTTTCCCATATCGTTTTTCTAATCCGGCTATTTCTATCATGGTCGGTTTATGTGCATTGAGGGTTCATTATCGGATAGATTTACATAGTTGAGCGAAGGCAATGCCCGCTCAGCCTTATCGAGCAGTTCGGCCATAAAACTCCGCAGCAGAAACACTGCTGAGGGAAGGCGTTCAATAATTTGCGAATACAAACTAACCGGCCGGTATGGGATATCGCCCTTGTAATCGCGGTTTAGGTCGTAACCTGAATATTTATCCCAGTAATTACCTTTAAGGTAGGCCAGGGAATTGGTGCCATTGGTTGTGAAATCAAAGGTGTTACCCATGAAATTATTCAGCAGAAAAGTGTCTCTTTCGCAATCAGCAAGCACCCGTACGGCAAGTCCATTGTTCAGAAAATTGTTATGTTCAGTTTTAACTCCGTTAGAGCCTTCCATAAAGATACCGGATGTGTTTTTCGAGAATGTATTGCTGGTAATGTAGCTCAGGGATATATCTTTCAACAGCAGTCCGTAGGAAGCACCTCCCCAGTTATTCTCAAAAGTATTGTGTGTCATCCGGATCCGTTTCGAATACATCACAGCGACACCGCTTCCGTTTTTGCGGAAAATATTATCCACATAGGTATCATCGTCTGAAAACATAAAATGTAAACCGTACCGGTAATTGTTCTCGCACAGGTTACCGGTTACATTGCAGTGGGTTACAAATTCAAAATAAATGCCATCGCGCTGGCCCCGAACCTGATTGTTTTCAATGTTTATGTGGTGCGAATACCAAAGATGAATGCCATTTCCTGACCGGATAACATTGTTGGTACCCTGAATCAGATTATTCCTGATGGTTCCTCCGGTAACCTTGGCCAGGTAAATTCCGAAACAGGTATTTTCGAGACGGTTATCGGTTATGCTCACCGAATCCCCTTTTTCAACCCTTATACCTGCCATATCTTTAATATTGGCAGTACCACTATTGCGCAGAGTAAATCCCTTAATCGTAACATGGGGCGACCGGATAATCAGCAGGTTACTTTTATTCTGTCCGTCCAGCACCGGATTATTCAGACCTATCAGACTTACGGATTTATCTATAACCAGGTCGGAAATAAAATAGGTGGATTTTGAAACTTTTATGATGTCACCGTTTTTTGCAAGGACAAGTGCTTTCTGAATTGTGTTAACCGAGGTTCCGGGCTTTACATTGATTTCCTTTGCAGCATGGAGACCGGGAATGCTAAAAAAGCAAATCACGAACAACAATCCCTTGTAGTGCCGATTGTCAGGAAAACGAAAGCTGATTCTTCCTGAAGAAGTGATATTTTGGAAGGAAAGCAGAATGTTTTTCATTATTTACTGGTAAGCTGTTGCCAGTTTAATACTTCTCCTCCAAGCTCTTTCTGTACATTTTCTGCCGAAGCCTCATCACTAAAAGCCGCAAGGTTTCCTCCCATCGGACTTTGAATGTTGTCGCTATGAAGGTAGATAGCTGTAACCGCGTTAATCAGACTGCCTGGTTTGTTATAATCGCTGACAAAATACTGGTCGTTTTCGTGGATTTCCTTAGCCTTCAGATACCGCACAAGGCATTCTTCGGCATCAAATGCATAGGTTTTACCCTTTGATGTCAGCATGGCAGCAGCGAATTGCGGATTCATAACCGTCATACGGCACTGCTCGCAGTTATCCTTTCCATATTCAATGGGGCGCATTTCGTGTTTGCAGGCAGTACAAAAAAGAAACGGGGCAATGAATAAAATTAACAATCGTTTCATAACTATTTTGATAGGTCAAAGCTATTTTAAATTAAAGGATTCAACATTCGGAATAACCAAATGTTCATCTCCCGGAAGAAGCCATGAAATTTGCGGGTTTCTGTTTCCTGCCGCCGAACTGTTCATTTACTGCAACTCCTATAACTCCCAGAGCGGCAATCAGGACCAAGTACCCGCCGATATCAGGAAACGAACCTGCCAGGAAGTTAAGCAGTTGCTTATACCCGAACAAAGGAGGTTGATAAGTCATGCCAGGCACCTTGATGGCGGCATGCGGATTCAGGTTATGTCCGTAATCGTATAACCACTGGTAAAAATCGTAAAATGCCACAACTCCGGCAATTACGAGGGTTCCAAGCCAAACCCACAGCAGTGTCCGTTTACGTAACAACCCGACTACTAAGCCAAAAGCAATAAGTAATCCCAATGCCCATGGCATAATTTTAAATTCAGGAAATTCATCTTCTTTAATGATCTTCATCCCGATGTAATGATTCAGTCCGTTTATTTTATCCACATCACCGGTTATCTTATTCAACCAGATTTTCATTTCCAACCCTTCAGGATATTGCGGAGCTTCAAGAACAATTTTCCAGAATGGAAAGAAAAAAGCCCCAACCATGAGAAGTGAACAGAGGAATATAATAGTGCGTGAACTCGTTTTCATAATGGGTAATTTTTATTGGGCATAAATGAAATGCAGGGGAAGTAATCTTTTACCTGCTGAAAGGCAAAATTTCAACCCCTGCATTCCTGTTTTTAATTAAACAAAAGCATTATAATTGTTTTTAATCTGCAGCATTGGCGCCGCCCGAGAATGTTAAAGGTACATTGGAACTTGCTGGAGAAACTCTGGCGTAACCTTGCATTTCCTGATGAAGCGCAGAACAGAAATCGGTGCAATAGAATGGGAACATTCCGGCACGAAGAGGTATCCATTTAATGGTCTGGGTTTCGCCAGGCATTATGAGTAGCTCCGAATTATTTGCGCCTTTAATAGCAAATCCATGAGGAACATCCCAGTCCTGCTCAAGATTGGTAACATGAAAATAGACTTCATCCCCCGGATTGATTCCTTCAATGTTATCAGGATTAAGGTGCGAGCGAATGGCAGTCATATACACATCAACCCTGTTCCCTTTTTTGACGACTTTAGCATCTGCTTCTGATTTTGTAACGAAAGGATTTGTGTTTTCCTCGAGCTTATAGATTTTTCTTGAGTTCTTCGCAATCTTATCAGCCGCAATCGCCTGAGCATAATGTGGTTCGCCATAAGTTGGAAAATCGAGTAATAATTGCATCTTATCGCCGGTAATATCGAAAAGCTGAGCGGATTGGTTTAACTCCGGACCTGTAGGCAGGTAGCGATCCTTGGTAATTTTATTCAGCGCAATCACATATTTACCGATAGGTTTACGTGAGTCTCCTCCGGGAACACAAAGATGACCGATTGAATAATAGGTTGGCGTGCGATCCACAACAACGCGTTTTTCGAGATCCCATTTTACAATTTCTGACGAAACAAAAAATGAAGTATAGGCAAAGCCTTTATCATCAAATTCAGTATGTAAAGGACCAAGTCCTGTTTGTGGCACTTCGCCGGCCAGAACTTCCTCGTATTTCAAAACCGGAATACCTGAAACTTCACCTTCAAAAGCCTTATTTTCAATGGCTTTCAGCATTTTGTCGTAAGAGAAAACAGGAATGGTGGCTGCAAGTTTACCGCTTGCTACAATGTATTTTCCATCAGGGCTTACATCACAACCATGTGGAGATTTAGGACACGGCATATAATAGATAACGCCTGGCATATCTTCCGCATTTATCACAGTAACTTCTTTTTCTTCAGTTGATGTTGCTGAGTGCGAATTTTCGTCGTACACATTATGCATGTATTTTGAAGGAATTTTCCTGCCTTTACCCTGAGCTATAAGTTCTTCCGCTTTTTTCCAATTTACAGCCATCACGAAGTCTTTATCATTTTGACTTGCTTTAACTTCAAGCAGATTATGCGCCTGCTCCGAATTATAGCAGGTAAAGAACATCCAATCGTGCGAAACACCCTTGCCAGCATGAGCCAGGTCGTAATCAAAGCCTGGAACAATAATCTGGAACGCCACATTCATTCGGCCTGTTTGAGGGTCAACTTTAATAAAAGTAGCAGCACCCTTGAAATTTTCTTTATAACTTTTAATGGGAACATCGTCGCTTCCGTCAAACGGAATTGAAAAACGTGAGTTACCAACCACATATTCTGTGTTTTCGGTACAAAACGGAGAGGCATGGTTACCAGCGGCATTTGGCAGCTCTATAATCTCAACTGTACGGAATACCGTAAGATCAATTCGTGCGATACGCGGGGTATTATTTCCATTGATGAAAATCCAACGACCATCATCTTCTCCATTGGTTTTGCTAAGTTCAGTATGATGAGCATCGTCCCAGGGAACAAAACCATTGCTGGTATTCAGCATAGGCTTGGTTTCTTCTGAATATCCCCATGCTGAAGTCGGATCCTGGGCAAAAACAGGAATGTTCCTGAGAAATCGTCCGGAAGGCAGGCCATAAACACCCATTTGTCCATTGAATCCTCCGGAAGTAAAAAAGTACAATTCATCGTATTGGCCGGGAGCTACATATACTTTTTCTGCTGCATCACCTGCCATTAAACTGCCAACCTTTTTGGGTTTGCATGATGTGAATGATCCGGCTACGAATATAAGCAGGACAATGCTAACTAAACCTGGTCTGATCTTTTTCATAAAAAAAACGATTTGTTTGTGTGGTTAATTGGAATGATGGTTATTTGCTGTCATTCTGACGCAGGTATTCAAGTATATTTCTCGCGTCGTCGTCAGAAACATTCTGAAAAGTCATTGGAACAAGAACTTCTTCAAAAAGTTTTTTTGCTACAGGATCTGTTTTTATCATTTCTGCAGGGTTAGTTATCATGTTGAGTATCCATTCGGGCGTCCGGAGTTTTGTTATGTCTTGCAGACCTGGTCCAACGAATTTTTCATTGTTAAGTTTATGACAGGCTGTACATTTTACTTCAAATATTGCTTTACCAAGTGTAGCTTTTGCTGCATCAACTGCTCCAAGTTTCACATCGGTAAACCGGCCTACACCTTTACTGTCGCTTGCGGCTTTTGTGTCAATAACTGTGGGCTCGGCAGGAGTAGTAGCGGCTTCGGGTGCAGAAGTGTTTGATCCGCAGGCATTGATAAGCAGAATTGTTCCGGCAAAAGCAAGGCTCCGAAGTATTCCGGAGGTGACATTTTTTTTGAAGATGAGTTTCATAAGGTCAATTGTTTTTGAATTGGTCATTTATATTATTTGACTGTTAGCTTCCGCAAATATATACATAATTAGGAAATTAGATATTAAAAGTATTAAACTATTTGTAACTAACCGTAGTTCAAATTCCTATTCTTTGGTTTAATATTTTGGAATATTCCTGAGGTCGTAATGTCTTTTAAATATATCATCTACAATGCATATCGTTGCAGTCTTTAGACATTCACTGATGAGTTGGTATGCAATGGACAAGCCCAGCTTAAAGAGAAGATATCCCTTACAAAGGTTTTGTTTGAACTCTATTAAGTTTCTTCTTCACCTTCCGAAATTCCTTATTGTCCTTCAAAAGCAGCGCCATCTTCTGAAATGAATCCACAACATAATTTATTTTGCGGCCAAATAACACCAGGACTTTTATGAAAATAACCACTACTATCCGATAAAAATAGATATTAATCATTGAAGCCTTTGATATATCTCGTCTCTACGGGACTTTGCATAGTAAGGGGCTGTTTTTTTTTCTACCCATATATCGTCCCTACAGGACTTATCAAGTTTGGGGCAATATGCTGGTAGCTAAACGATTACGGATTCAAACCAAGTCCCGTAGGAACGATAGGTTATTTTGCCGGACAATAATGGAAAACAATCGTAAAATCAATACTTTTACACTCGAATTTTAACGAAAAATTCTTGTACCCGCTGATTTTTAACCTGCCTTTTCATCAAATAACCGAATCCTAAATAATGAATATTCCTGAAAAAGGTCCACTTTTAAAAACCTCAGTCGGAGAAATTCAGGCTAACCGGCCCGAACCCATTACCGAAGCCATTGATGTTGTGCTATTCAGACATCTTATGGAGCCGGAATATGCTGTTGATGCGCTAGTTGAAGGGTATTCGGTATTGGTCGTGGATTTTTACAGCAGCGGTCTTGATGTGCTGAATGTGCTCAAACAATATGTGAACAGCAAATACCCTGATCAGTCATTTCAGGCTCAGCGTGAAGCCCGTGCAGTTTACCGTGAACTTTCAAACAGATTGTTTTTGAAAGTAGTTGATAAGAGATTGCTCGTTAAAAAAGCACCGGTTATTGGCTGGCTGAAGATATTATATCCGGATCTCAATGAATTTTTATTGCCCTTCCCACTGGTGCAGGGACTGAACAGCGCCTGGCAGTGGGTTGAAAAAGGGATCTTCATTCCTGTTTTAAAGAAAAAAATACATCCCTGGTTCGGAACCTATTTCCCAACCCGTTTCGAACATCTGGAGCTTTTCGAGAACTGGCTGAAAAATTACAGGGGCAATAAAGATTCAGCCTTCGATTTAGGGATAGGAAGCGGTGTTCTTACTTTTCAGTTGCTGAAGCATGGGTTTTCGAAAGTTGGCGGAAGTGATTCAAATCCAAATGCCATCATTGGTGTTGATGAATACCTCAGTAAAAATCAATTGCAATCCAACGTAGATCTGTTTTATGGCGATTTATTTGCTGGCAGCAACCAACTTTATGAACTGATCGTCTTTAATCCCCCCTGGCTGCCTGCCACGGACAATCCCGATGGAATTGACAATGCCATTTATTATGAAGCAGACCTGTTTCAGCGTTTCTTTAAGGAAGCTGCTACGCGACTGAAACCGGGTGGGAGAGTTGTTGTCCTGTTCTCGAACCTGACTCAGGTAACAAACCCTGAAACGGAGCATCCTGTTATTTCAGAGCTGACAAGTGGCGGAAGATTTTTAAAAGAACAATACGTTGAAAAGCAGGTTCGCCCGGCTTCGAAGAAAACAAAGAGAAACCTTGACCGGCGATCAAATGAGAAGGTTGAACTGTGGGTGCTCAGCTTAAATGTGGCAGCGTCATGATTTATATTACAATTACCTTGACCTTTTAAACCCAATTTCAATTTCCGCAGCAATCCTTTCAAACACCTCGTTAAAAGTGCCAAGCCCGTCAACCTTTGTTACACCATGCAACTGCTTGTACTTTTCTATTACAGGAACTGTTTTGGTTTCGTGTTCCTGCAGACGCTTAACAATTCTGGCCGTGCTGTTGTCGTAAGGCATACATCCTTCGGTTTTGCTTCGTGCATCGAGTCGGCTGATCAGTTCGAGGGTGGGAACTTCGATTTCAATGATCTGCGAAATGGAGGAGCCATGCTTTTTCAACAAGCCATCCAGGATATAGGATTGCACCAGGGTGCGGGGGAATCCTTTGAAAATGAAGCCCTTTACATCCTTACTTTCAGTCAGTTTTTTTTCAATCAATTGAACCACAATTTCATCCGGCACCAGTTGGCCATTCTCATAAAGGGCAGTAATCTTTTTTCCGGTCTCAGTATTCAGCTTGATTTCCAGGTCGAGCATGGGGCCGGTGGCCACATATTCAAGCCCGAAATGTTTGGCCAGTGCATTGCCCTGTGAACCACGTCCTGAGCCAGGATATCCGAACAACACTATATTGAAAAGGCTTTTGCTGAGTTCATGCCTGATGATTTGCGTGATCTGCGCATGAACATCCTCAATGCCGGTAGTTCCGTCAACTTCCATATAAATACCCCGGTCCTTATAAAACTGGAGAACAGGCAAGGTTTTTTCATTGTATTCTTTGAGCCGGTTACGGATAACCTGCTCATTGTCATCACTCCGGCCTGAAGTTAAGCCACGGTTCAATAATCTTTCAACAGAAACTTCTTCCGGCACATTCAGGCTGATCAGGCAATTGAGTGAGGTGTTGAGCTTGATCATCAATCCTTCAAGGATATACGCCTGAATATAAGTCCGTGGAAATCCATCGAAAAGAAATCCGTTGGAACCCTGATTCTCAGTGATGGTTTTTTCGATGATCTGAACGATGATCTCATCCGGCACCAGGCCACCGGAAGCAATGATACTTTGGGCTTCGAGGCCAAGCCTGGTTTTACCGGCCATTTCCTTTCTCAACAGATCGCCGGTGGAAATGTAAAACAGGTTGTATTTTTTGGTAAGGAATTCCGACTGGGTTCCTTTTCCTGCACCCGGAGGGCCAAATAGAGCGATGTTTAGCATAGTGGAATGTCTGTTTTTATTATCAGATCAATCATCAAAAATACCTAAAATTACCGATTAACTGTTAAGTCAAATGAGTGAGGGTATTCACCTGGCTTTTATAAAAACAGGGACATTCCGGATTTATTTTGCGGAATGGATCAAATAAGGTGTTTATGGAGATGTCAACACATTCCCTGTTCTTCAAACATCTTCCTCAGCCCTTTCTTTACAGGATAACCGGGGTTGTATCCTATCATTCTCCGGGCTTTGCGGATGTCGGCATAAGTAATCTCCACATCACCGGATTGCATGGGCTGCCATTCAATAATTGCTTTTTTACCGAGGGTAGCTTCAATGCTATGCACCAGGTCAATCAGCGAAATAGTTTCACTATTGCCGATATTCAGTATTTCATAGCCTTTCAGTTGATTTGCTGAGGCTAAGATTCCGGCTACGATGTCTTCGACAAAGGTATAATCGCGGCGGGTTGTGCCATCCCCGAAAAGGGTTATGGGAGAACCTTCACTGATTTTACGGCCAAACTGCTGAATGGCCATTTCGGGTCGTTGTCCGGGGCCATATACCGTAAAAAACCTAAGGCAAAAGATGTTGAAATTATAGAGATGGTGATAGGTGTAGCAGAGCAGCTCGCCGGCTTTTTTTGTGGCGGCATAAGGGGAAATCGGATTGTCAACCGCATCGGCTTCGCTGAAAGGTACTTTTTTGTTGTTGCCATAAACCGATGAGGATGATGCAAACAAAAGGTCCTTTAGCCCGGCTTTGCGCATGGCTTCAAGCAGCACCAGGGTTCCCGTTACATTTACATCGTAGTAAAGTTCGGGTTGCTCGATTGATGGCCTAACACCAGCTCTTGCAGCCAGGTGGATAACCAGTTCCGGTTTTTCTGCTTTAAAAATACGGCCCAGTAAATCCCGGTCACGGATATCACCCTCGTGCAATTTAAATTCCGGGTATGATTCCAGTTTTTTAATTGCATTGCGTTTAATCTGAGGGTCATAGAAATTGTCAAAATTATCTATCCCGTAAACAGTAAAACCCTGTTGTAACATGGTGCGGGCCAGGTTTGATCCGATAAAGCCGGCTACCCCGGTTATCAATACCTTTTTCATCATTCGATCATATTTAAGGTGTTGTCGGGTTGATTTTCTGCCAACTCCAGCTTAAGTGCTTTTTCATTCAGACTGAAATAAATACCAAAAAGCGAAACCACAGCGGTGATGACATAAAACAATAAACTAAGGGCAATGGAGAGGTGAACATCGAGGTGCATCAGTTCAGCCCCGAATAAAAAGGTAATTTCACGTGAGCCGATCCCGCCGATTGTAATGGGCAGTGTGGCCACTATGGAAGAGATCAGAAACAGGAAAAGGTAGGATATGGTGCTTTCCTGGCTGTGGTTGGCAAAAAGGATAAACCAGGCCACAATCACCTGACACGCCTGCACTGCCAGAGACAATAAATTGGTTTTGTTCACACCCCGGTAAAAATCCCTGAAAAAGAACCGAATTGCAATGTAATAGGCAACGATAGACACAGGTATTGCTATCAATGCCAGTGTTTTATACAGCTCAGGAATAGGAATTAAAGGCGTCATTGCCAAAGCCAGTACAAATAGTGCCAGCACCCCGTTAATCCTGTCAAGAAACACAGCCCAGAACAGCTTTTTTGCCTTAACCTTGAATTGCCTGTTGAGCAGGTATATTTTGTAACCATCACCGCCAATTCCGCCCGGCAAAAAGAGGTTGTAATACATTCCAAGCAAATATAGCCTGAGATTGCTTATTTCAGTAAGGCCTGCATTAATGTTCCGGAAAAACACATTCAACCTGAAAGACGAAAAGACCTTGGAGATGATAAACAACAGGGCAGCGGCAATCAGCCATCCGTAACTGACATTTTCAAAAATGATGATAACCTCTTTGAAGTCAATTTTTGTAAAGACATACCAAAGTGCTGCAACTGAAAGTGCAATTTTTAAAATAGCTTTGATATAGCCGGGTAGCTTAACCATTGAAAGTATGGACCTTGCGTATTTTGTACGGGCGTTTCTGCTGCGATTCGTAATAGGTACGCATCAGGAGCTCAGCCATAATTCCAACCGTAATCAGTTGTATTCCGGCGATAAGCAGCAGAATACCAAGCAGGAGCATGGGCTTGCCCCAGATATCGTGACCCATAATTTTTAAAACCAGGAAATAGGCATTGATCAGCGTACCCATCAGGAAAAAAACCACTCCGATTCCGCCGAAAAGGTGCATGGGTTTACTCATGTATTTTTTGAAGAAAAGCATCAGGATCAGGTCGCTGACTACCTTAAATGTGCGGTTTATACCATATTTTGATTTCCCAAATTCGCGGGCATGATGCTTTACATCAACCTGGGTAATGGAAGCTCCTTCGAGGCTTGCAAGCACAGGAATAAAACGGTGAAGTTCACCGTAGAGTCCGATATCTTTTGCCAGATCGCTTTTAAAAACCTTCAGCGTACAGCCATAATCTTTAATATGCACACCGGTACTGCTTCTGATTATCGCATTGGCAATCATGCTGGGAATTTTACGGAAGAAAACTCCGTCCTGTCTGTTTTTTCTGATTCCGGCTACAAGGTCCCAGCCTTCACTTTCGGCAATTTTAAGCATCATGGGAATATCGGAGGGGTCATTTTGAAGATCACCATCCATAGTGACAAGATACTCGCCGCGGGCCTGTTCAATTCCGGCATATAAGGCTGAACTCTGCCCATAGTTTTTGCGGAACTCAACCAGTACAACACGGGGGTCATTCAGCGCGATAATCTCCTGACGGGTTCGGTCAGTAGAGCCATCATCCACATAAATAATCTCATAATCAATATCCTGTATCGATTCATTGATCCATTTATTCAACGGTTTAATGTTGGGTTCTTCGTTGTAAACACAGATAATTATTGATAACCTGGGATCGCTCATACTCATTTCTTTATCACGAAAAGCTTAGTCTCGTTCTGTTTGATGGTAAATTGATGAAGGACTTCGTACTTTCTCATTTTGCTGGCAAAATTAGCCAGATTTTTCTGATCCGTAATATAACATGCCTGATTATTCGATAACCCCCATCTACGGGTAATCACCTGCCTGTTTTCACGCGACATATAAAAAGATGCATCATGATTGAAAGGAGTGTCGCAAAGTATATAGGTAGTGTATCCTTTTGTCAGGCGGCCCGCAATAATCTCACCTGAACGGTAGCCGGCATCGGGATATGAATTGAACTTTGCAGGAAGGTTGAAAGCATTGAATCCTATTCTCACAGACAATAATACAATAATAAGCAATACCAGGCTTTGTGCGGGAAGTTTTAGGGTTAGCAATGACGCTGCGAGCGACAGCAAGAATAAGAGTGGGATAATCAGCAGGATGCCTGACATCCAATTTGTTTCGTTCCAGAAAACGTAACCCAGCAATGAAAAAGCACCGGCAAATGCCATGATCTGAAAAAGAAGCCTCATAAACAGGTAAAATTTTGGGCTGATAGCTTCTGTAACAGCATACGCTTTTAACCCAATCATGAATGCCAGAGGGAAGAGCATAAAAAGATAACGGGGTCGCATATCAGCCGCAACCCAGTAAATAATTATGTTCGTGGCAAATATCAGCAGACAGAAAACCGTGAACTTGTTCCCGAATGTTTCCTTTCTGATTTTTTTATTGATGAGCGGCAGCAACAGTAGCGTCCAGGGCGCGAATTCATAGCTCATCTCCAGAGGGAACAAAACCAGGTGTGTTGCCCAGCTTGAGAAAGAGCCTTCTTTATCCTTAATCCGGTTTGATTGATCCAGCAAGGTTGAGAAGACATCCTGAATCGAATTCGTCTGCAGATAAACGAAATAGTATATTCCGGTGATCAGCATAAATGTTGCAATACCAGCCAGGTGTTGCCAGGTAAATAGTTTTCTGAGAGATTTTTCGTATAACAACCATGCTACCAGACTGATACCCTGAAATGCCACAGAAGGGATTCCTTTCATCAGAAAACCTATGGCAGCCAGCGCATAAGTAACCATAAACATCGCCAACCAGTTTCGCTTACTATAAAAAAAGTACAATGCTGCAAAGGAACAGAAGGTCACCATAGAGTAAGTAATGTCGATCAGACCCTGAAAAGAGTCCCAGAAAAGAATGCGTGCCGATGTAATTAGCATCAGACCTGCGATCATTGCATTTATTTTACCCAGTGCTTTCCGCGAAAACAGATAGATAACCAATCCCATGATAAGAAGAGACAAAACCGTTGGCAGCCTGAAAATAAACTCGCTCTCCTGACCTGAAAGTCGGATAAATCCTGCCAGTATCCAATTGAAAAGAGGGGGTTTATTATAGTAGAATTCCCCATTAATAGTGGGTGTAACATAGTTGTCAGAAAGAATCATTTCAAGGGTTACAATGGCACGGGTAGGTTCATCGGATATCAATGGCATCAATCCCAGGTTCATGAAAAGGGCGAAAGGTAGAATCAGCAGAGCCAATACCAATAGAATCATGGGTTGGTTGCCGATGTTTTCATAAAACCTTTTCATAGATGACCATTATAAATTAAGCTGCAAAATTAGGTATTCCAATTGATTGAATATTACCTCAACGTTAAATGCACAGTCCTAATTCAGTTTTTGTCTTTAAACTTTCAGTAATTTTGCGCACCATTTCAACCAATGCCAACCAATATCTGCAAATGAAACCCATAATCTCCTCTTTTTTTAGGCAATTAATTTTCTGGATGTTGCTGTTTGCTTTGTCAAGGACCGTTTTTCTGGTTTACAATATCAACCTGCTTCGGGTTGATGGTGCTCAGTTTAGTGAGATTATTGCTTCCTACTGGCATGCACTTCATCTTGATCTTGCCACTGCAGCATATTTTATGATGTTTCCTTTTGTTTTGTTACTTATCCAGTCATTTTACAGTCCAAAGTGGCTGAACAAGGTTAACAGGATCTACGTTTTTGTCGCCGTCTTCCTGTTTTGCCTACTCACCGTTGCAGAACTTGGCATCTATCCTGAATGGAAAACCAAAATGCCCTATAAGGCATTTACCTATCTGAGTAACCCTACAGAAGTCTATGATACAATTTCAACGGGTCTCTTCTTTTCACTGTTGGCGATTTTTATTGTAAAACTTTCAATTGTTTACTTTGTCTATGTTAAATGGTTTTATAAGGATCTGGTCAATGTTGGCAGAAATTATTTTTTCATTGCAGGGTTTGCGCTGATAACGCCGGTTTTATTGTTTATCGGTGCCAGGGGAGGTTTTCAGCAAATTCCGATCAATCAGAGTGAATCCTATTATTCTCACCATAACATTCTAAATCTGGCATCGGTAAATTCCGGGTTTAACCTGTTTATCAGCATCATTGAGAATTATAAAAATTTCGGTAAAAATCCTTATACTTATTATCCTAAAGAGGAAGTTGACAAGACCATCAGGCAGATATACAGAACAGAGCGCGACAGTACAACAATGATACTGACAACAAAGAGGCCTAACATTGTTTTACTGATTCTTGAAAGCTGGTCTGCCGATCTTATCGAATCTCTGGGTGGTGAACCTGGTATTACCCCAGAGTTTCATAAGCTTGAGAAAGAAGGAATACTCTTCACAAGTTTATGGGCAACCGGCCCCCGAAGCGAACAGGCAATGGCGAGTATTTTCGGTGGATTTCCGGCTCATCCGATTTCTTCTATTACCGTACAACCCGATAAGTTTTCGAAGTTACCAACCATTACACAAAAGCTGATTGATCAGGGCTACAGCACATCATTCTATTTTGGTGGTCAGCTTATTTATGGAAATATAAAGGGATTTATTTTACACAATGGTTTTCAACGGATTACCGAATTGGAGAATTTCGGCTATAGCACGAAAATGGGCACAACTGGTAAACTCGGGATTCATGATGAATTTATGCTTGCACGACAGCTATACGACCTGAATAAAGAGAAACAGCCGTTTTTCTCAGCCCTTTTTACCCTGAGCTCCCATTCACCCTACGATCAGCCCATGGAAGAAGTTTTGCATTGGGGTGACAATGAAAGAAAGTATATAAATTCGGCCCACTATACTGACCGTTCACTTGGTGAGTATTTTGAGAATGCACGAAAGCAACCATGGTTTAAAAATACACTTTTCATCATAACAGCGGATCATAGCCATAATTCTTACCGAAATTGGGCATTTACAACGCCTCTTTATCATAAAATCCCTGTTATGTTTTATGGGGATGTTATAAAACCTGAATTCAGGGGAACTACCAACAATAAACTATCGAATCAGTGTGATATTGCGTCGACCTTGATGCATCAGATGGATATCAACGCAGATGAATTCCACTGGAGCAGGAATATGTTTAACCCTTATTCACCTGAGTTTGCCTGGTATTCTTTTGAAGAAGGGTTCGGCTGGATAAGGCCATCAGGGCATTTTGTTTATGATGCAGGCATAAAACATTTCCACGAAGTTTCAATTCCTGATCAATACAAAGATTCCATTGTAAGGGAAGGAAAATCTTATCTGCAGGCTGTTTTTGAAGAATATATGTCCTATTGATCTACGGGACTTTTCTTTCGGAGTAAAAGATTTTACTTACTGATGAAGATTATTTTACTATGTTTGCTTAACAGAAAATCTATATGTTTTATTGTTTGCCCGATACGGGTTTCTGGTTGTGATCATTAGTTCATGCTCAGGGTTACAATTATTTACTAACTTTTAATGAACCTGGCCGTTTGAGATTAACAAAATTTATTATCGAATACCTGAGGGGAAAAAGTCTGATACGTCTTATTTCTTCTGGTATTATTGGTCTTCTGGTGACTACTGTAATTCTTGTGGGTATATATTCATTATACGGTGAGTATCATCGCTTTAAAAAGGAGTCTGAAAATCTTCGGCTATCATATTCCAGCGATCAGAAGCAATTAATTCAGAACGAAGTTGACAAAGCCGTCGAATACATTGAGTATAATCGTTCGCTTACTCAGGATAGGATAAAATATGATCTTAAACTCAGGGTGGATGAAGCCTGGGCGATAGCCAGCAATATCTATATCGAAAACCATTCAATCAGGTCAGAAGCGGAGATAAAAAAAATGATCAAGGATGCACTCAGGCCGATACGTTTTAACAATGGCAGGGGGGATATTTTTATCTATACAACTGATGGTGTATCGGTTATGCTTCCACGAAGCCGGGATTTTGAAAACCGACTGAGCCTTGATCTGCGCGATAGCCTGGGTAATTACCTTGTTAAAAACGAGGTTGCCCTGTTAAAAGAAGTTGACCAGGGATACCTTAGTTACCGCTCTAAGGTTAGTAATCATTATAGTGATTCTGCAATATTTAAGTACACATATGTTAAGAAGTTCGAGCCATTCAACTGGTATTTCGGTTCAAAAGACTATATTAGTGATTTTGAAGACGATCTGAAACAAAATATCCTGGAATGGCTTTCTAATGTGAGGTATGGCAATGAAGGCTATATCTTTATTAATACAATGGCCGGAAAAGCACTGCTAACTAATGGGAATATTCCTGATCAACCAATTGACATATTTAAAAGTGGCGATACCAACTGGGTAAATGTTTTCAGACAACAACTAATAGCTGTTAAAAATGGGCCGGGTTTTATTGAGTATCGTTTTAACAGGCTGGCTTCTAAAGATTTTGAACCTAAGATGTCCTTTGTCAGGCCTGTTAAAGATTGGGGTTGGATTGTAGGGGCCGGGTTTTATAAAAATGATATAGAAAAGGAGATTGCTGGCAATCTTAATTCAATTACAACCAGAATTAATGGCTTGCTTATTAAAATGATTGTTTTAATATTATTATTCCTGATATGTGCATTTCTGCTTGCAGGATTTATTTCCAAAAAGTTGAGAAAGGAATTTTGCAGGTTTACCGAAAGTTTCAAGAACGCCAGCCTCGGATCAGGGCAGATGAATAAGGAGCAGATTTCATTTTTTGAATTTCACGAACTGGCCGATTCGGTTAATCATACCATTCTGGAACGTGATAATGCGCTTAAGGAACTTGAAAAAGGACAAACCCTGCTTCGCTCGCTCATAGATTCAATACCTGATTTTATTTTCTTCAAGGATATTAACAGCAAATATGTAGGATGCAACATTGCTTTTGCCAACTTTTTAGGTATGGCTGAGAAGAGTATCATTGGCCGCAATGATTTTGAACTCTTTCCAAAAGAGGCAGCAGAAATGTATCATGCAAATGACAAAAAAATCCTGAATGATCATATTCCAATACGCAATGAAGAATGGACTGTTTTTCCGGATGGTAGCCGAAGGTTGTTGGATACTGTAAAAGTTTTATACACAGATACCAAGGATGAAGTATCAGGCATCATGGCCATAAGCCGGGATATAACCGAAAAGGAAGAGATACAACAACAATTCAAAATTGCCAAGGAAAAAGCTGAAGAGTCCGACAAATTAAAAACGGCATTTCTGGCAAATATGAGCCATGAAATCAGAACTCCAATGAACTCAATCATTGGCTTTTCTGCTCTACTTGCAGATGAAGACCTTTCGGAAGATGAAAAAGCTGAGTACATACAGCACATTAACCAGTCAGGCGAATCGTTACTTAATCTCATTGACGACATCATTGATATTGCTAAGATTGAAGCGGGACAATTACTGGTTACCGCAGGAAGATATGACCTTAATGAACTTATAAACGAATTGCAATCCACTTTTTCAGAACTGATTGGTCGCAAATTCAATAGGGAGGTTACCCTTATTTTGGAGGCTGTTGAACTTTCCTCTGGAAATACCATTATGACGGATCCATTCCGGCTTAAGCAGGTATTAACCAACCTGCTGGTAAATGCTATGAAGTTTACCAGCCATGGAACAATTACCTTCGGATACAGGGCTGAAGGGAATGATATCCTGTTTTATGTCCGTGATACAGGCATCGGGATAGCTGAAGAAAACCACAGGTTGATATTCAGTAGGTTTCGCCAGGCTCAAAACACCGGAAAAAAACATTACGGAGGCACAGGACTTGGATTGGCTATTTCGCAGCATATAGTTGAATTGTTCGGTGGGAAAATTTGGGTAGAATCCAGGCCAGGGGAGGGCTCAGCATTCTATTTTACAATCCCCTATAAACCAGTAGATCAATTGCATCGCAATCGTGATATAGAAGTCAGGGACAGACCATTGTTATATAATTGGAGTGGTAAGACCATGCTGGTTATCGAAGAAGTTGATTCGAATTATAATTATATCAAAGCCGCGCTTTCAAGAACCGGTATTAAGTTGCTGAGAGCAGACGGAGGTAAATCAGGTATTGAGATGGCCCTTTCAAATATTGAGCTTGACCTGGTTCTTATCGATGTTAATTTGAATGAAATGGATGGATATCTGGTCGCTAAAGAGATTAAAAAGAACCGGCCGGCATTACCGGTTATTGCACAAACACCGTATAATTCTATTGATGAGGCAGAACGCAGCCGCGAAGCAGGTTGTAATGATATTGTATCGAAGCCTGTTAAATTTAATGTTCTGTTAAGTATAATTTCCAAATACCTGGATGGTAATGTATAAATAAAGAACGGGGCTGAGCCCCGTTCTTTATTTCACTTTTCACTTTTTACTTGAGTCTGCTCTGAAAAATATTTTTTAACGAATTTGTCATACTGAGCCTGTCTTCCTGCGCTTAAAGGAAGGTGTAGTCGAAGTGTATTCATAACCAATCAATTTTATCCTGAGCGAAGTCGAAGGATGATAGAGAATCGACTTATCGGAGGTGGCTTTTACTTTTCACTTTTTACTTTTTACTTTTTACTTTTTACTTAGCCTCGTAATAGCATACTTTAGGTGAACCAATCCTGTCTTCTTTTTTCAGTTTCTTGATTGCATTATCAACATCTTTTTTTTCAATTCCTGTCAATTCGGCAATTTCACCTGATTTCATCGGTTTGCCAGCTTTAACCAATGCCTGTAATACTTTTTCGGTTGTTTCCATTATTGTTCAATTTTTATTAATCCAACAAATGAACCACGAGTCCACTACGCAGTTTGGGTTCAAACCAGGTAGTTTTGGGTGGCATAATATTTCCGGAATCAGCAATGGCTATAAGCTGTTGCAATGACACTGGGTAGAGGGCAAAAGCAACAGCCATTTCACCACTGTCCACCCGCTTTTTCAGTTCGTCAAGTCCACGTATTCCGCCAACAAAATCTATTCGTTTGGAAGTTCTCAGATCGGTTACACCGAGAATGCTGTCGAGAACCAGTTGAGAAAGAACCGTTCCTTCGAGCACGCCAATGGGATCGGTAGCGGTGTAGGTACCCGGGAGGG
>JBBQBC010000029.1:0-25260 GCA_038317155.1 Bacteroidales bacterium | reverse complement strand
CAGGTTTTTGAAATCTTCTATTTTCCAATAATTCTCTAACTGATTAACAGTTTGAATATCAGATATTTCAATGTGTATTTTCATAATTTGTTTTGTTTAGGTGAAAGTTAATGCTTTGTGGCTTGTCAAAGGTCGGGATTTGTACTTCTTAAAATTGCTTTCGTCATAGACAGAAACGATAGGGATTTGCCAAATCATTAAACGCTTTAGTCCAATTGTCGATAAAATTTGATCTTGTTTATTCATATCAGCTTTCTTAAGTGAGGGATTGGCAATGAATATAACTTGTTGATGAATGTAAACCATGGAAGTTAAATTTATATCAATATATTATCCTGGAGTAGATACCATTTGAATAATATTAATATCTGATCTTACTATTCATGGGGATTTATCCATTTACTCAGTAGTCCCGTACCCCGTTTTCTTCCCTTTATCAATTGCCGGAATTCCTTTTGTCATCCAATCCGGTGCCGGTGCATCTTTCAGGTAATGGTCGAAGAATTGCATCATCCTGATATCCAGATCTTTCATATTTGCCCTTCGGGAAAGGTTATGCTCATCGCCATTGTAGTTCAGCAGCCATACAGGTTTACCAAGCCGACGCAGGGCGGTAAACATTTCAATCCCCTGATACCAGGGCACAGCGCCATCGCCATCGTTCGACATAATCAGCAGGGGAGTTTCAATTTTGTCGGCTTTGAAGAGTGGGGAATTTTCAATGTATAAATCAGGCCTTTCCCATAAAGTAGCACCAATTCGGCTCTGACCTTCCTCATACTGGAATTGACGCACCATGCCTGTTTCCCAACGAATACCTCCGTAGGCACTGGTCATATTACTCACCGGAGCACCCGCCATGGCGGCCTTAAAGAGATTGGTCCGCGTAACCAGCCAGGCAGTCTGATAACCACCCCAGCTTTGCCCCTGAACGCCCATGCGGGTTGTGTCAACAAAACCATACGATGCTATGGCCCTGGTTCCACTTACAATAGCCTCGAGTGCACTTTGTCCTGGGTAACCATCCCGGTAGCTGATATCCGGAATGAAAACCAGGTAACCATTACTGCTGCAGTAGGTCGGGCTGATGATGCTACGCGATGGTTTGGGAACATAATGCTGATTAAGCTGATCTGAATATTTTTCATAAAAGTAAACCAGCATGGGATACTTTGTCAAAGAATCGAAATTTTCAGGTTTGTATAGAAGCCCTTCAGCCTCTTTGCCATCCGGAAGGTTCCATTTGACCAGTTCCACACTTCCCCACAGGTAGTTCTTTTGCTGTGGATTCGCTTCTGACAGGCGTTTCTGACCTGTAAATTCTTCCGCACTGCTCCAGAGATCGGGATATTCTCTGAAATTACCTTTGGTCCAGATAATCGATCCTGCATTTTTTGATTTGATGGGATTTGAATATTTGTAAGGGCCTTTCTCAAGCATAACCAGATTAGAAGCATTTCCTTTACTGATTTTATAAAACCCTGATTCTTTCGTTGTTTCATTGAATCCACTGAGCAGAAACCCATCATCCCGGCCTATGTATGGTACATCCGGATTCAGGGACAGGATGCGGAATTTGGTATTCTTTTTACGACCTTCTCCTGAGGTAACATTTTCAGGGTTTTTCTTTCCGGATGGGTCTAATCCCCACGGATCAAACCGGTCGTATACCACAAACTGCCGGTCGTTCTGTGTCCATCCGGCAAAGCCAGCAGGCCCGGGAATGGAAGGTACATCGTGTTCTTCTTCATAAAATGCAATGGTTTTACAAGCAGAATGTCTGATAGGTTTTCTTTGTTTCAGATCCATGGTGTACCAAAGGCTATCGTTTTTATTGTACCAGGCCAGGTATTTCTGGGTAGTGCTCAGGCTAACCGGGCCATCGTGCCTTTTCAGCTGCAATTCCCGCTTTCCGGTTTCCATGTCAACCAGGTAAACATCACTGTAACTGGCATCTTTCCATGATGTTTCAATCAGATAAGGGTCTTCGCTGAAGCCTAGCGCATAACGGCCATTACCTTTGAATCCGGTAGTGATATCTTTAACATTCTCATCAGCAAGTCTGATTAATAGGTCTTTAGCTGGATAATATACTGAAAGCCAGGTTCGCTTTTTCTCTTTCTCAAGTTGCTTTAATTGCTGTGGCTGTAAAAGCGGATCCTTCCAATGCCATAAATCTATTCTGGCTTTTTCGTCATCTGTCAGGGTGTCTTTTGGCTCTGGGCGTGGGGTAGGAGCCAGGCCAAAATAGAGTTTACTTCCATCCTGTGAAAAATAAACTTTATCATTTACGCTGGGGCAGATTCCAACTGCAAGCCCGTTTATAGCGGTATCAGCAGCTATTTTGAGCTGTTTTTTGTAATAATACAGCCTGTATCGTTTTGCATCGGATGTGTCGCTGGCGTGCATAAAGGCCAGTTGATTACCTGCTGTATCGAAGGCCAGGTTGCGAATAAAACCTGAGTTTTTGAAAACATTATACTGCTGCTTACTGTCTGTTTTAAACAAATTCAAACCGGAATGCGGGATGCTGTCATTATAGTAGGTTGCCATGGCCAGACTTCTGCCGTTTTCACTGATTGCAAATTCGGTTATACTGTCCCATGAATAGATAAGGCTATCAGCAGGGAAAATCAGTTTCAGTGTATAGATTTCTGTTTTATCTTTTTTTGTTGACTTGGCGTCTTTCTTAGCCCCGGATTTTTTATTCACTTCTGCTTCCTTAACCGACAAAGTATCTGTAGCTGTTGTATCCTTGACTATTTTCGGTCCCGGGGTTTCCAGCAAAGCAGCTAGCCAGTTCCCTGAAGATACAGGCACCGAAAATGATTTTAATCCGGGGTATCTGTAAATTTTACCATTCAAAGCACTTATCCCCAGTGAATCTTTAGGAAGATCGTCTTTTTTCTTCCCGGCAAGTTTGGCTTTTCGGGTATCCTTATAAAACGGTTTTACCTTATAGGCAATAAAATCATTACCAGTCGAAAATGAAGCGTCCACAGCCCTTTTGATGGTATCACTTTTACTTTCCTCCGGAATAGTTATGATCAGTAAGCCATCGCCCAACTGGGGATTTATTTCGTAACTGACATATTGACCATTTTGACTTATCTGCTGATGTTCAATGCTTTTCCAGTTATCATAAACTTCAGGATTGAGCGGTTTTTTATCCTGGGCATTTGAAACCAGGGTGAATAACAAAAAGAGCGGCAGAGAGAGCAAAAGGAGAGTTTTCATTCTTTGTTTGTTTGATCAAAAGATGAGAAAGATGGCAAATGTCGGTAAAATCGGTCAAAACTAACAATAACCGGTTTTAAATTATTGAGTCAAGTCTAACCCAGGGTTCTATGTATGGGATCATGTTTTGAACCGTGTGTGCTTTTTCCACTAAACTCTCGAAGACAATTCCGGATTAACTTTTGTTTACAGATTTCCGAAACAGATCAGGCGTTTCGTTTTCATCTGTAGATGATAAATTTTGATCAATTTTTTTTCTCCGCTAAATTTATCAGGAAAAAATTCCTGATAATGTCTGCCGTATCAATCTTACAACATTATTCTATAGACAATTGAGCGATAAGCCTGTAAAATTATTTGCAAATCAGGCAAAACAATTGTTTCATAATTTATATTATGTCAAATTGCACTTTATTGACCCTTACCTACTTGTATAAAAATATGCAAATTAAACATTGCGTATCGTTCATAAGGACAAATATAGAAAATCCAAAAACAAAAAAGGCTGCCCTATTGAGACAGCCTTTATTGTTAAATCACAGATTTTTATAATTTGTCAAGTTTTGCTTCGATTACTTTCCTTTTATCAGGCATATTAAGCCTGGTGAAAATCTCTTTCAGGGATAGCAATGTACTTTTATCAGAAGGATCAAGCGTTGAAGCAGTTTCCAGATATGGAATTGATTTTTTAAGCACTTCATCAGCCTGTAGCTTCAATTTATCATATTCGGCAGTCGCTGAAAGTGGCAGCTTATTCGCCTGATCAATGAGTGTAGCAGCCTGGTTTACGTAAAGAGCCCCAAGGTTGTAGTTAGCTTCAAAGTAATCGGGTTTAATTTCAATTGCTTTCAAATAGCTCTTTTCAGCATCAACCAAATTATTCATTGTAAAGTAGTTAACTCCTACTGCATAATGGATGGTCGGATTTAAGGGATCTGTTTTAATCGCCTCCTGAAGATTAGCCATGGCTTTGTCATTTTGCTTGGCTGCCAGGTAAATATTAGTTTCAGCAATCAGCAAATTAAAGTTATCAGGATACTTTTTACGGCCTGCCTGAATAGTAGCAATAGCCTGCAGGGTATCTTTCTCCTTCAGGTAAACATCAGACAAAGAATTGTAAACCAATGGCTGTGGGTAATTCATTGCTATCACCTTGCCGTAGTATTCTTCTGCTTTGGCAAATTTTTCTGCTTTATCGGCTGATAAACCTGCATTGAAGATTGCCAGTGTATCAACACTTCCATAAGTAGCATTTACATCCACTGCCCTTTCAAATGATAACATTGCTTTACCATATTCCGAAGTTGATTTCAGGGAATCGCCAATCTTAAAGTGGTTAACACCCTCATTATAAAGTTGTTCACTAATAACAAAGATATTCTGAATAGCCTCGGTGTAGTATTCCTTTTTAGTATCGAGTTCGAGCAATTTTTTGTACGACTCATAAGCTTTGTTCAAAGCATCCGGGTCCAGATTCTTATAAGCCGGGTTAGTGCTCATGTGAATCTGAAGATAGATATTGCCACGATAGAACCATGTTTTGGGATCGCTCATAGTCGCAGCATCAGAAATGGTTGGCTCAATGTTCTGCATGGCTTTATCAAGCTGGCCTTTACGCAGATCGTTAAAAGCAGTGGTTCGGAGTGCTTTTTGACCAAACACAGCAGCTACTGTTATAAAAGCCAAAAAAATCAGGGATAATTTTTTCATTTTGAAATGTTTAGTTTGTTTAATACCCTTGGTTTGTGGATGCAAATATATAAGGTTTAATCTTCTCTATCAATATCCCTGCCGTTCTCTTCATCATCTTCTTCTTTTGGGTCATTTTCCACTTCAGAATCAGAATTTTCTTCTACAGGGAAAGTGTCAAATCCACTTTCTGTGGGCGGTACGGGATGATCAGTATGTTCAATCAGTTCTTCATCATCTGCGGATGTTTCATCTGCTTCTACTTTGGTGACTGCTGCAATTGAATCTTTATCGCGCAGGTTTATCAGCCTGACACCCTGAGTAGCTCTTCCCATAACCCTCAAATCAGCAACAGCCATCCGGATAATCAGTCCGGAACGGTTAATAATCATCAGATCATCGTTATCGGTAACTGAATCAATAGAAATAAGTTGCCCGGTTTTATCCGTAACATTTATGGTTTTTACGCCTTTTCCTCCCCGGTTGGTAATACGATAATCATCCAGTTTTGAACGTTTCCCATATCCGTTTTCCGAAACAACGAGTATGTCGAAATTATTATTTTCCATGCAAATCATTCCGACCACTTCATCCTTTGGACCACCTAGCGTAATTCCACGTACTCCGGAAGCATTTCGTCCCATTGGTCTGACAGTCTTCTCGTTAAACCGGATAGCTCTCCCCGATTTCAGTGCCATGACAACTTCACTGGTTCCATTGGTAAGTCTTGCTTCCAGTAACTGATCATCTTCACGTATAGTTATGGCATTGATACCATTAACCCTTGGCCTGGAATATGCTTCAAGTGATGTTTTTTTGATGACACCCTTTCTGGTGCAAAGAATTATAAAGTTATTCCTGATATATTCTTCGTCCTTAATACTCTTCAGGTTAATAAAGGCTCTGACTTTATCATCAGGTTCAATATTGATCATATTCTGAATTGCCCGGCCTTTTGAAGTCTTTGATCCTTCCGAAATTTCATAAACCCGGAGCCAGAATACCTTACCTTTCTCCGTAAAGAAAAGCATATAATTATGCATGGATGCGACAAAAAGGTATTCAAGGAAGTCTTCGTCTCTGATATCAGAACCTTTGGCACCACGTCCTCCCCTGTTCTGACGGCGATATTCCGAGAGCATGGTTCGCTTGATGTAACCCATGTGTGAGATAGTGATTACCACATTCTCATCAGCAATGGTATCTTCAATCCTGAAATCACTGGCAGAATATACAATTTCGGTACGGGCTTCATCACCATAATTTGCCTTTATAGCAAGTAACTCATTCTTAATGATTTCCATGCGAAGCGTTTCATCAGAAAGAATATTCTTATAATGATCAATCATTTTGAGCAATTCATTGTATTCTTCCCTGATTTTATCGCGTTCGAGTCCGGTAAGTCTTTGCAGGCGCATATCAAGAATGGCCCTGGCCTGAAGTTCAGAAAGGCTGAAGTTTTCCATAAGGCCATTACGGGCTTCTTCGGGTGTTCTGGAAGCCCTGATCAGTGCAATAACCTCATCGAGGTGATCTAAGGCAATAAGCAGCCCTTCCAGGATGTGAGCTCGTTTTTCGGCTTCATTCAGATCGTATCGCGTACGCCGGATAACGACCTCATGCCTGTGCTCAACGAAATAATGGATCAACTGCTTTAAATTAAGCAGCATTGGCCGCCCCTTAACAAGGCAGATGTTATTTACGCTGAATGATGTTTGCAGTTGTGTAAGCTGATAAAGCTTATTCAAAACTACATTGGTTATGGCGTCACGTTTCAGTTCGTAAACGATTCTCATCCCATTGCGGTCCGATTCGTCGCGAATATCTGAGATGCCTTCAATTTTCTTATCGTTAATCAGGTCAGCAGTTTTCCTGATCATTTCGGCTTTGTTAACCTGATAAGGGATTGCTGATACAATGATACTTTCACGTCCGTGAGCGTCAATGTCAATTTTACTTTCGGCGCGCATTATAATCCGTCCACGACCGGTTTCAAAAGCCTCTTTAACACCTTCATAACCATAGATAAATCCTCCGGTTGGGAAATCGGGTGCTTTGATGAATTTCATCAACTCGGGTATGGTAATTTCGTTGTTATCAATGTATGCAATAACACCATCAACTACTTCACTAAGGTTGTGAGGAGGCATGTTGGTGGCCATACCAACTGCAATTCCGGAAGCTCCATTGATTAGCAAATTTGGTAGCAGTGCCGGTAAAACGGTAGGCTCAAGTAAAGTATCATCGAAATTTAACCTGAAGTCAACGGTATCTTTATTGATGTCAGCCAGCATTTCTTCTGCAACCTTTTGCAGTCTTGCCTCGGTGTAACGCATGGCAGCCGGACTGTCACCGTCAATAGAGCCAAAATTACCCTGGCCGTCAACCAAAGGATACCTCAGAGACCATTCCTGCGCCATTCTAACCATGGCATCATAAACGGAAGTGTCACCATGGGGATGATACTTACCAAGCACCTCCCCTACTATTCTTGCACTTTTTTTGTAAGGTCTGTTGGAATATACACCTAAATCAAGCATGCCATAAAGAACCCTGCGGTGAACCGGTTTCAGTCCGTCGCGGACATCCGGAAGAGCTCTAGCCACTATTACCGACATGGAGTAGTCGATATAGGCCGATTTCATCTGATTTTCAATGTTAACTTTTACAATTCTTTCGCCATTGTCTTGATTTTCCATCACTTATCCCGGTCAAATTTAAAGAAATAATATAGTCGTTTAGGGAATACAAAAGTACACTTATTTTGCTTACGAAAAGTTCAAATAAACGTCTAAATTCTCCAATTTTACTAACAACAATTTGTTAAGAAATGGAAAACGGCATTGTATTTGACTTCATGATTTTAACCATCTTTACTGACCCAATTCAACTGTTTGTTGTTTTTAACACAAAAATGCGTAAATTTGAATTATGCTACAGAACATAAGGCAATGGCTGTTTGTTAATTCTCCATCGTATTGTAATTGCCGGCGGTAAAATTTTAACATTAATAACTAAATTAATTCTCACAATGGAAGCAAAGTTTTCTCAACGTGTAAAAGATGTACTCACTTACAGTCGTGAAGAGTCACTGAGACTTGGCAACGACTACATAGGTGTTGAACATTTGCTTTTAGGAATTATTCGTGAGGGTGAAGGAATGGCCGTTCAGATTCTGAATCTTTTGAATGTAGATACGAACGAAGTTCGCAAAACCATAGAGTCAGCCATAGGAACATCGGTAAAACGTGACAAATCGGCAGAGAATCTGCCATTGGTCAAACAAGCCGAGCGGGCTTTAAAACTTACTTACCTTGAAGCAAAAATGTTCAACAGCGAACTTATAGGCACCGAACACCTCTTACTGGCCGTCCTTAAAGACGAAGACAATCTCGTTACCAGTTCACTGGGCAAATATGGTGTTGATTATGACTCTGTGCGGGATGAACTCAAATCAATCATCAGCAATGAAGAGCATTCTAATTACGAATCGCCACAGGACGAACTTCCGGGAAGTTCATCGGATGATGAAGCCGAAGAAGGAAAAGGCTTTGGCGGAGGCTTGCGGAAACCCTCAGATTCGAAATCAAAAACGCCGGTTCTCGATAATTTTGGCCGCGATTTAACCAAAGCTGCTGAGGAAGGCCGCCTCGATCCTATTGTCGGCCGTGAAAAAGAACTCGAAAGGATTGCCCAGATTCTTAGCCGTCGCAAAAAAAACAATCCGATACTCATCGGTGAGCCTGGCGTTGGTAAATCAGCCATCGCCGAAGGCCTGGCTTTAAGAATTATTGCACGCAAAGTATCGAGGGTGCTCTTCAACAAACGCATATTTACCTTAGACCTGGCTTCTCTTGTTGCCGGCACCAAGTACCGCGGACAGTTTGAAGAGCGGATGAAAGCGGTTTTGAATGAATTGGAGAAAAACCGGGATATCATTCTTTTTATAGATGAAATCCATACAATTGTTGGTGCCGGTAATGCATCCGGTTCACTCGATGCCAGCAATATGTTCAAACCAGCACTCGCCCGTGGTGAAATTCAGTGCATAGGTGCTACTACCCTTGATGAATATCGTCAATACATCGAAAAGGACGGTGCCCTCGAACGCAGATTCCAGAAAATTCTGGTTGATCCGACTACAGTTGAAGAAACTGTTGAGATACTAAACAACATCAAGGAAAAATACGAAGATCACCACCTGGTAAAATATGCCCCGGAAGCCATTAAGGCATGCGTTTCACTTACCAACCGCTACCTCACCGACCGGTATCTTCCCGATAAAGCCATTGATGCACTGGATGAAGCTGGAGCACGTGTTCATATCACAAACATGCAGGTTCCGGTCGATATTCTTGAACTTGAAACCAGAATTGAAGAGGTCAAAAAACTCAAAAACAAAGCCATTCATAGTCAGAAATTTGAAGAAGCAGCTAAGTACCGTGATTCTGAACGTAAACTGATGATTGAGCTTGATTCGGCAAAACGTCGCTGGGACGAAGATTCAAAAATTAACAGAGTTGAAGTTAGCGAAGAAAATGTTGCCGAAGTTGTAGCAATGATGACGGGGGTTCCTGTGCAGCGCATTGCCCAGAATGAAAGCGATAAACTGATCAGCATGGAGGATGATCTTGCCGCAAGTATAATCGGTCAGAATGAAGCCATAAAGAAGGTTGTTAAAGCTATACGTAGAAACCGTGCCGGTCTGAAAGATCCGAATAAACCCATCGGGACTTTTATATTTCTTGGACCTACAGGAGTTGGTAAAACGCATCTGGCCAAAGTATTAGCCAAATATCTATTCGATTCGGAAGAAACATTGATTAGAATAGACATGAGCGAGTACATGGAAAAATTTGCTGTCTCAAGGTTGGTTGGTGCCCCTCCGGGGTATGTAGGTTATGAAGAAGGTGGACAACTGACAGAGAAAGTCAGACGCAGACCCTATTCCATTGTTCTGCTCGATGAGATTGAAAAAGCCCACCCTGATATTTTTCATATTCTGCTTCAGGTTCTTGATGATGGTATTCTTACCGATAGTCTGGGTAGAAAGGTCGATTTCAAGAATACCATTGTAATCATGACCTCAAATATCGGATCCCGTCAATTGAAGGATTTTGGACAGGGAGTAGGCTTCTCAACCAATGCAAAACTGTCGGGTAGCTCAACGTTTGCCCAGGGAGTGATTGAAAACGCCTTGAAAAGATCGTTTGCTCCAGAGTTTTTAAACCGTATTGACGATGTGATTATCTTTGATTCACTTGAACGTGAAGATATTCACAAGATCATTGATATTGAACTGAAAAACCTCTTTAAACGGATTGAGGAGTTGGGCTACCACATGGAGGTTTCCACTAAAGCCAAGGACTTTATTGTTGAAAAAGGTTGGGATGCACAATTTGGTGCAAGACCTCTGAAACGCGCGATCCAAAAATACATTGAAGATGCGCTTGCTGAAGAAATCATCAAATCAAAACTGCACCAGGGTGATTTGATTCTGATTGATTATGAAGAGGATAATGCTGAACTTAAAATCAATATTACAGCCCCTGAAAAGCAAGCTGAAATAGCGACTGAAGGATAATTCTCAATAAAAACGACTATTAGAAATAAGGAAAGAGGCAATTCTTTCCTTATTTTTTTTAGCGACTTCTGTTTAACAATTGAATCTTTTTCATGAACTAATTATTATCTTAACTGATGATTTTGATAACATTTGAACAGATATCTATTTAAATACCGGAGTATCTGCCTTTTTGCCTAACTTTGTTCCCATAGAAAAGTTCGTAAGTGATATTTGAGTTTCGCAACCGCAAATATGAAACTTTTCGGGCTTTTCTATATTTTTAAAATGTTCGGATAGTTATGTATGCAAATGGCAAAAGATAAGAAACTTATGCTCGCAGAGCCCTTTATGGACAATGGTGAGATTATGCGCGTGTTTTTTATTTTCAATTTATCGGGGATGGAAGAAGCTGTTGAGTTAACGAATCAGGATCCCTCTGTGAAATCAGGGAGGCGCTGATAATGGAAATCCATCCATGATAAGGACCTGCAATGCTGAAAGAGATAAACTGGTAATCATTTAATAAGTTCAAAAAATCATGAAAAACACGACAACAAAGCACTATGAGAAAAACAAAGTTGTTTATCCTGCTTATTTCGAAGCGCTTGAAAAACTGGGTGAGACCATAAGAGAGACGAGCCCCTTACCGGAACAGACCATGTGTTTGATCAATCTTGCAGCGGCAGCAGCCATTCAGTCGGAAGGGGCGGTACACAGCCATACCCGGAGGGCAGTTGAAGCGGGAGTACTTCCTGAAGAAATCAGGCATTCCATTCTATTGCTAACCAGTACTATTGGATTTCCAAGGACAATGGCAGCCATGAGCTGGGTAAACGACCTTTTACCTGAAAAGAAAGAAAAAGTGAAGAGTGAAAAGCCAAAGAAAGAGAAAGAAAAGGAAAAGAAGGAAAAAAAGAAATAAAAATTCACTGTTGTCCGGGGGAAATATATAAATCAGCCGGAAACCTTGTTGCTATAACGTCCGACTAATGCGGACTTAACCGGATGAGGTCAAATCGAGTTCTACCAATATCCAGTTCATGCGGGACTGTCCCGTAATGGAAGCAATGTAATTAACCGGACAATAGTTATTTCAGAATAGTTTCTGATAATTCCTTGAGGTCTATCCCTTCAAAATTACCCGAACTCATCATTAGCAGGTTAGCATTGCTCCATTCTATTGACTTCAGGTAATCTGATAGATTATTGCTTTCGTTAAATACTTGTATGTCTGTTCTTCCAAATGCTTTACCTACATCTTCGGTTGTAAAAAAAGGAAGCCGTTTAAGCTCGAGAGCATGGCGGCTGTAAAAGACAACAGCAATATCAGCATTTTCCATTGTATTCCGGTATTCTTCAAGGAAACTGACATTCAGACTACTATAGGTATGTAACTCCATGCAGGCAACAAGTTTTCGATCGGGGAACTGTTCTTTTACTGCATTGATGGTTGCTTCCAATTTGGAAGGACTGTGGGCAAAATCTTTAAAGACCGCACAGGAGTCGTTTTTTCCCACCAGTTCAAGTCGTTTTGATGCTCCTGCAAATGAACTGATTGCATCATAAAACCTGCTTCCATTAACACCTATTGCTTCACAAATCAACCGTGCTCCTTCGAGGTTAAGCATGTTGTGATGTCCGAACACTTTAAGTGGAATTTGCCTGCCTTCAAAATAAATCGTGGTGATTCCATCTTTGATAAAATAGTCGGGACAGGTATATGGATGTTTTTTAACATCTGCACCAGCAGAAGCCGAAACTCTTGCAACATTTTCATCTTCAGCGCAGTATATCAGGCTACCCCCTGGTGGGATCATTCCGGCAAAAATTCTGAATTGTTCAACATAGTTATCGAAAGTCGGAAAAACGTTGACATGATCCCAGGCAATACCACTAATGAGCGCTATATGTGGCTGATACAGGTGAAATTTTGGTCGAAGGTCGAGTGCCGAAGTCAGGTATTCATCCCCTTCAAATACCATGAAACGTGCTTCCTCTGAAAGTTTAACCATTACATCAAACCCTTCAAGCTGCGCACCGACCATATAATCGGCATCAATCCCGCTATGCTTCAGCACATGGAGAATCATTGCCGTGATGGTAGTTTTGCCATGGCTTCCCCCGATTACGATACGAATTTTGTTTTTCGATTGTTCGTAAAGATATTCAGGGTATGAATAAATTTTCAGCCCCAGTTCCCGGGCCTTAATCAATTCCGGATTATCAGCTTTGGCGTGCATGCCAAGTATAATAGCATCAAGCCCATGGTGAATCCTTTCGGGATCCCAGCCAATGGTTTCTGGCAGCAAATTAAATTTTTCCAATCTTGCTTTTGCAGGATTAAAAATCTCATCGTCAGAGCCGGTTACTTTATAACCTTTGCTGTGAAGCGCAATGGCGAGGTTGTGCATGGCACTTCCTCCAATGGCAATAAAATGTACATTCATGGAGATACTTTTTACGTTGGCAAAAATAAGGAATTTAAGCTACGGATGACTGCCACTGGGGTTTTGGTGTCAGGCTGAAAGCAAATCATTAATTGTACTATTTTTGCACGGGAAAGCGCTGATTGATGAAACTGACAACTATAGAAGCTGATCATTGGAAAATGGATGGCGGTGTGGCCTTTGGTGTTATACCGAAATCTTTATGGACTAAGGTTTATCCGGAAGATACAGATAATCTGATAAAGATAACTACCCGCTGCCTTTTGGTTCAGACCAGTAAACATAATATCCTGATTGATACCGGGATGGGCGATAAACGGGGTGAGAAGTATTATAGTTATAAATATCGTTTTGGTGAATCCGGACTGACTAAACCGCTCGAAAAAGCCGGCCTCTCCCCTGCTGATATCACCGATATTCTGTTTACCCACCTGCACGACGATCATGTTGGTGGAGCCACCAGACTTAATGGCACTGGGGAGATTGAGGAAATTTTTCCAAATGCCACTTACTGGTGCTCTGAGAAACAATGGGAATGGTCGGAAAATTCCAATAAACGCGAAAGTGCAGCTTTTTTCAAAGATAACCTGGATCCGTTACAAAAATCAGGGAGGCTTAACCTCATAAAAAATGAAGTTACATGGATGCCTGGTATTGAGTTAAGAATCTTTAACGGCCATACCCGTGGCCAGTTGATCCCATTGATTAAAGCGTGCGGCACAACCATAGTGTTTGCTGCAGATTTTATACCAGCTATGGCTTACATTCCAATCCCATGGGTTCCGTCTGTTGATATCGAGCCCTTACTTACAATGCGTGAAAAAGAAACGTTTCTTCAGGAAGCTGTGGATAATGGTTAAATTTTGCTTTTTGAACATGACTATTGGCATGAAGCATGTCGTTTAGAGCGCACAGAAAAAGGTATTGTAGCTGGTGAAGTATTGAAAATCAATAAAATCTTTAAATAACTATGATATGACAAATCAGGAAAAAGCCTTGCAAATTAATCAGTTACTTTCAGGCAAACCAGCCGAAGAAGTACTCACCTGGTTTTTGAAACAATTTGATGGGAAAGTAGCATTCTCGACCAGCCTTGGTGCTGAAGACCAGGTAATTACACACATTATTGCTGGAATTGATAAATCAGCCCACATTTTTACGCTCGACACCGGGCGTTTATTCCCGGAAACCTATGACCTGATTGATCTTACCGCCAAAAAATACGGACTAACCATTCGAATTATGTTTCCGGATGCCACACAAGTTGAAGAAATGGTCAATCAAAAAGGCATTAACCTGTTCTACGATAGTATTGAAAATCGAAAACGCTGCTGTCATATCCGGAAAATTGTTCCGCTTAAGAGAGCTTTCATAGGGCTTGATGCATGGATATGCGGACTAAGGCACGAACAATCGGTAACCAGAAAAGATGTTCAGTTGGTAGAATGGGATGAGGCCAATGGCCTTATAAAAGTTAATCCCTTGATTAACTGGTCTGAATCCCAGGTATGGGATTATATAAAAACCAATCATGTTCCCTATAATAAACTTCACGATCAGGGGTTTCCAAGTATAGGGTGCCAGCCATGTACCCGTGCAGTTTTGCCTGGAGAAGACGTCAGGGCTGGTCGCTGGTGGTGGGAAAATCCTGAAACAAGAGAATGCGGACTCCATAAAAAAGACTAAAATAAATTAATTTAAAAATTTAATTATCAGAAGGTTATTTTAAAAACCACCTCTTTTCTCTATATGCTACTAAGTGTCAAAAAACACTTACATATAATGAGAATTAACATTTTAATAACATACTGATATAATTGTGCATTCAAAATTGTTGTATTTTTGCATTCTCACGACAGAGCAATAAAAATTGATCTCTGTGTATAAATAAACTATTGTTAAATTAATATTTTGATTAATGAGCATTAAGAAGCAGTTATTGAAGAGCAAACCAGTTTGTAAAGTAAGTTTCAAACTTACCAAAGATCAGTCAAACAATGCCGGTAAAGTTAACCTTGTAGGTGATTTTAACAATTGGAATGAGACTTCTGATGAGATGAAACCATTGAAAGACGGATCTTTCAACCACGCACTTGAACTTGAAACAGGACGCGAGTACCAGTTCCGGTATCTTGTTGATGGAACTACCTGGATCAACGATGATGAAGCTGACGGTTATGTAAACAGTGGATTGGGTAATTCGGAGAATGCTGTAATTTCTCTCTAGAAACCTTTATATCAGGCAGCAGGCAACTATGTTGCCTGCTGCTTTTTTTTATTTCAGATTGATTCCTTTATTCGAAACGAATGGCTTTTACCGGGGAAATGTATCTCACTACCATCGAAGGAATCAGCATCATAAAAGTACATACAAAGATGGTTGCCAGGTTGATGAGAAGAATAGCGGGCAATCCAATTGATACAGGCACAGAAGAAACAAAATAGGAATCGGCAGGTAACGGAATAAAATTGAAGGTTTTCTGGAGGAAAATCAGGATTAAAGCAACTGTATTGCCCCATAATAAGCCGTAGAACGTGATATTCACAGAAGTATAAATGAAGATTTTCCGGATGCTTGCGTTGGTCGATCCCAAAGCTTTCAGCATTCCGATATCGCGTGTATGCTCAAGAATTAAAATCAGGAGTGTAGAGATCATCGTAATACCGGAAACCAACGCCATAAGAATAAGAATTATTACAACATTAAGGTCCTGTATTTCAATCCAGTCAAATATTTGCGGATAGATCTGCTTTATGGTTTGGGTATTTAGTTTAAAACCTATGATATCATAGACTTTATCGGCCATTTGGTTGAGTTCTGAAAAGTTGCTGATATTTATTTCAATGCCCGACACTGTGTTATCATCCCAACCATTCAGTTTTCTGATATGCCTGATATCGCCGAAAACATACATTTCGTCAAATTCCGCCAATCCGGTATTATAAATACCACTTATTTTAAATTTTCTGCCTCTGGCGACATTATCGATGATAAAGTACATCCGCAGGTCATCTCCGGGTTTCAGGTTCAGTGAATTGGCCAGTTTTTCTGAGATCAACACATCATTGCCTGCAACAGAATCGTTGTTAGCAGTGGCTTTCCCAGTAACCATTCTATCCAGTAAAAAATGCCAGTCGTAGCTTTCAGACACACCTTTAAGTACTACGCCCTCAATCTGATCGTCGGTTTTTATGATACCGGCTTTCAGCCCGAATTCCTGCACATTTACAATGCCTGGCAATTGCCTGAGTTGATTAATTTTCGCATCTCTTTTATCGATAGGGGTTGGCTCATAGGAATTATTTGAGTCGAAGCCGGTTATCTGAATATGACCACCAAACCCTGATACTTTATCGCGCACCTGCGTCTGAAATCCCTGAAGGATAGCAACAGAAATGAGCATAACGGCCAGTCCGAGTGCTATGCCGGCAATGGAGACCCTCACAATTGGCCTCGAAAAAGAGCTACCTTCCTTAGAGCGGATTCGACGGCTTATGTAATATTCGAAGTTCAGTTTCGTTAACTTTGCTGCAAAGTTAAGCGTTTACGTTTAACTTTGCAGAAGAAGAAACCTGTAACTATATTGAATGCACTATTCGAAAATAATCATTCTTTTTACTTCTCTTGTTGTCGTTTCGTGCACACAATCCAAAAGTTTGCAAAAGCCACAACCCCGCCCTGCGGTTGAAAGCAGGGCAAATACTTTCGAAGCCTATTCCAGACCTGATATCAATCCTGGCGCAGACCGCACCAGGGAATACTTCAATAAATTATCAGGAAAACGCATTGGGATTGTTGCCAATCAAACCTCCGTTATCGGGCAGACACACCTTGTTGACAGCTTACTTGCAGCAGGAGTGAATGTAGTAAAGGTTTTCTCACCCGAACATGGTTTCCGGGGACAGGCTGAAGCAGGGGAACCTGTTGACAATAATATTGATTTGAGAACTGGTCTGGCTTTGATATCACTCTATGGAGATCATCGCAAACCCACGACTGTGGATATGGAAGGCATTGATCTCATTATCTTTGATCTTCAGGACGTAGGAGCAAGATTTTACACTTACATTTCCACGCTTACCTTGGTAATGGAAGCCTGCGCAGAACAAAATATACCATTATTGGTTCTCGACAGGCCAAACCCCAATGGCTTCTATATAGATGGCCCTCTGCTTGAGCCCGGGTTCACTTCTTTTGTCGGAATGCATGCTGTTCCTATTGTACATGGTATGACTATGGCTGAATATGCACGAATGGTTAATGGCGAAAAGTGGCTCAGGGATGGCGTTCAGTGCGATCTAAACTGGGTTGAGGTATCAGGCTATAATCATAAAAAACACTACAGGCTTCCGATAAAGCCTTCTCCGAATTTGCCTGATATGGAATCGGTTTACCTATATCCTTCCTTATGTTTATTTGAAGGAACCATTGTAAGTGTGGGGCGCGGAACCGATAATCCATTCAGTATCATAGGGTATCCCGGATTCAGGGAAGGAGATTACAGGTTTACACCCGAAAGCCGTGTGGGTGTGAGCCTGAATCCACCTTATAAAGGAATTGAATGTTCAGGTTATTACCTCAGGGGTGTGGTTCCTGAAATGATCAACAATCCGGGCATCAGGCTACAGTGGCTGATTTCAATGTATAATTCGTATTCTGAGAAGACCAAATTCTTTACCTCTTTTTTCAATAAACTGGCTGGAACTGGGAAACTACGGCAACAGATTGAGTCAGGCCTAAGCGAAGAGGAAATAAAAGCATCCTGGCAAGACGATCTGGAAAGATTTCAAAAAGTGAGACACAAATACCTTCTATACCGTGACTTTTAATAAAAAAAAGGGCTGATTAGCCCTTTCCTTATGATTGATCAATTAATTATCGCCTCCCGGGATAAACCTTGAGTGCTTCTTCCAGGCACTTAACAGCATTTTTCAAGTCTTCCTTTTTGAGCACATAAGCGATGCGGGCTTCATTTTTACCTAAACCAGGAGTTGCATAGAAACCTGTGGCCGGTGCAAGCATAACCGTTTGTTTCTCATATTCAAAATCTTCGAGCAGCCACTGACAGAATATATCGGCATCGTCGATGGGCAGACTGATGACCGAGTAGAAAGCACCTTTAGGCAATGGAGCAAAAACTCCAGGGATTTTATTCAGTTCTTCAATGACAAGATTCCTCCGGGAGATATACTCGTCATAAACCTCTTTGAAATATGATGCAGGGGTATCGAGTGAAGCCTCTCCGATTACCTGTCCCAGCGAAGGCGGACTGAGGCGGGCCTGGGCAAATTTCAAAGCAGTCGCAATCAGTTTTTTATTCTTTGAAATCAATGCACCTATTCTTACACCACATTCACTATATCGTTTTGAAACAGAATCTATTAAGACAGCATGTTCTTCAAGGCCTTGGAGTTTCATGACTGAGAAATGTTCGTTCCCGTCATAACAAAATTCGCGGTAAACCTCATCAGCAAACAAATAAAGGTCATATTTCAAAACCAGTTCACGAAGTTGCAGAAGTTCTTCTTTGCTATATAGGTATCCTGTAGGATTGTTTGGGTTACAAACCATGATGGCTTTGGTACGGGGAGTAATAGATTTCTCAAATTCACTAATAGCCGGCAAAGCAAATCCATTTTTAATATCTGAAGTAATCGGAACTACTTTAACACCGGCTGCGAGCGCAAAAGCATTGTAATTGGTGTAAAAAGGCTCCGGAATAATCACCTCATCGTCCGGGTTCATGCAAACTTTAAAGGCAAATGAGATCGCTTCTGAACCCCCTGTAGTTATAATAATTTCTTCATGATTAACATTAATTCCGATTCCCTGGTAATAGCCGGCAAGTTTTCTTCTGTAGCTCTCATTACCTGCTGAATGGCTGTATTCAATTACCTTTTGGTCGAAATTACGGATAGCCTGGAGGGCAACCTCAGGTGTTTGAATATCCGGTTGACCAATGTTAAGGTGATATACTTTAACACCTCTCTTTTTGGCGGCTTCTGCAAAAGGGACTAATTTACGAATGGGTGATGCAGGCATCTTACAACCGCGTTCTGAAATTCTGGGCATGGCTTATTTTATTATTCGTTACTTGGATGAAATCCGAAGCAAAGGTATAAGCAATTTTAAGAGTTCCAAAAAAATGTAATTTCAATTTTTTCGACTAAAATAAAAAAAGCCGGGAGAACCCGGCTTAAATATGCTTTACTTCATCAATTACTTTGTAACCGGAACAGCACCTGTACTAACGTTTTTTTCAGGTATGGTACTCTCTTCGGTTTTCTGAATAATATTGCCAGTAATTTTCAATACAATCGGGGTGTTAGAAGCGTTTGACATAACTGTGATTGTTTTGTTAATCGGGCCTAATCTTCCGGTGTCATATTTAACTTTAATACTCTCCTTTTTCCCGGGTAGAATTGGCTCACGCGGCCAACTTGGAACGGTGCAACCACAGGAAGACTTTACACTGGAGAGAATGAGGGGCTCTTTACCTTTATTGGTAAATACAAATTCGCAATTACCGTCTCCCTGAATAAAAAGAGTGCCATAATCATGAACCAGTTTATCGAAAGAAATCTCAGGTGCATTTGGATTAGGAGCAACCGTTTCGGTTTTTACTTCCTGAGCAAGCAGAGAGCCTATTCCAAGAATTACAGCAACCAGCAATGTAATTGATTTTTTCATTTTAATTGGGTTTTTTATTTTCAAATTACGTTAGATAAACAAGCAATAGTGCAAAAATAAATAAAATTGTTGCTATCGCTATTTTTTTATGATTTTTTTTGATTATTCAACTATTGTACCAAAGTTTGATAATTTTGATTTTTTTGCTGAATTAATTTGTTCTTTGTTTGATTCAGAAGAATAATCCGATATTTGCAGCCTCGTATGCATCATTTGCCGGTATTTGCCTGTTGGAATTCATTTTGTTAAATCAATTAGTAAAGAAACATGAGAAGGTTCACTTTAGTTTTATTTTTGGGAATGACTACAATGATATTCTATTCCGGATGCAAATCCAGATCCCATATAGCTGAATCTCAAAAAGCTGTTAAAGTAACGGGCCCTCAGGTAGTTATTTATAAAACCAAAGACAATTATTATCTTCAGGTTCCGGTTAATCTTTCTCCCGACAAAAAAACGCTGGTCTCCTATCCTGCCCCGTCTGATATATATAATAATGGAAAGCTTTCGTTACCTGTTAAACTTGAGAATGGTTATTTGCTTGATCAGCGCGGTATTGGTGGAGGATGTGCATTTTTAAAATGGACCTATTATGAATACAGCCGACTTGACCATACCCCTTCTTCAACAGAGATTATGAAAATGATTCTGGAAGATGACCCACTCACTGAATTGTATTATTGCGGCAGAAAAAGTGGTTTCAGGGATCTTGAATCGGAGCTAAACCAGGCAATCCGGGATGGCAAACTTGATAAATTCAAGAGGATCAAATAAAAGGTTTGAATCAGGCGCCTAATAAATAATGAATTCTACTATCGATTTTTCTAATAAGGTTTGAAGATAGAATAAGGTTAGGCATTATGGTGGTTATCTCTTATTACTAAGGTTTTAAGAACAAATAGGCCTGCCTTTATGCGACAGGCAGACAGGGCTAATTCCATGATATCGCTGTTACTGATTTTGAAAAATGATAAAACCTAATTGTTTCTTTATAATCTCAGTAACCAACATGCTTCCCACTCCGCTTTTACCTTATTCCTTCTTTCAACCTTATTCCACTGCCAGCTTAAGACTGATGACTATATAGAGCGCATATCTTTTTAGAATCTGTCATCAAGACGACAGGCAGGTGATGGAAATGGCTGAAAACTATCTTTTTATTCAGTAAGTTTCATTTTAATATTGACAAGATGCCTAAGTCAATAAAAGATATTAACAGATTTTCAACATTTAGTTAACTGATATTTAGATAATTAGATCAGTATATAGATTAAAACGGGGTTAAAATTGCCTGGTGCAGATTTCTTGCCGTTTCTCAGATTTTATAATAGATTACCTTCGTGACCAAAATCGACCAGTGGTATGATCGGATTTTTCTAACACAATATCTTTATTTTTTCCGCTTTCATCCCCTATTTTTGTATTGGTCGTTAACATTTTGGCAAATAGCTTGTTAAACGCTTCAAAATTGTTTCATTAAAAACCCAACCTTGAGCACTCCAACAAAATCATTAACTGAACTTGACGGGAAAACACTTTATTACAGTTTTCTGGCCGGAGCCCAAAAGATTTTCGAGAATCAGGTTTTAATCAACAAAATCAATGTTTTTCCGGTTGCCGATGCCGATACCGGAACAAATCTTGCCTCTACCATGAGGTCGATTGTAGAAAGTCCTATTCCTACTTCTGACCTTAAATTAACTGCTGCCGCATTGGCCGATGCCGCGCTTACCGGAGCAAGAGGAAACTCAGGAATTATTTTCGCACAATTTATATATGGTTTCAGCAATGAAATCCAGAAATATGAAACTGTTAGTGTTGATACTTTTGCAGAAATTATTAAAAAAGCTGTTACCTATGCTTACGAGGCAATAGCGAACCCTGTTGAAGGGACAATGATCACCGTAATCAGGGAATGGGCCGAGTTTATTTACATACTGAAGGATACAATTCAGGATTTTATTGAATTACTTGCAAAGGCTTATCAAAAAGCACTGGAATCGCTTCAGGCAACTACCGGTCAACTCGCTGTTCTGACAAAAGCAAATGTTGTGGATGCGGGAGCCAAAGGCTTTGTGGTATTCCTGCAAGGGATGGTTGAATTTGTGAAGGCCGGGGAATTAAGGAAAATGCTGTCTGGCAGAGAAACCGTTATCCTGGCTGATTCCGAAATTGTTTCCCATGATGTGATTAATTTCAGGTACTGCACCGAAGCCATGCTGATGCTTGATGAAAAGAAAAAACCGGATCTTACTCAGGTTCGTAAAGGTATTGCCCACATGGGCGATTCAATGGTTGTAGCGGGTTCTGCTAAGAAAATGAGGGTGCATATCCACAGCGATCATCCTGCCAAAGTGATGAAAGTGCTTTCAAAATTCGGGAATATAACCTACCAGAAAGTTGACGATATGGTTATGCAACAGGAAATTGCCTCAAATGCAAAATACCCGGTTGCCATTGTTACCGATTCAACCTGCGATATACCCCAGCAACTTATTGAGAAATATCAGCTTCAAGTTGTTCCGCTGAGCGTTCATTTCGGAGAAAATTACTTCCTCGACAGGTTGACAATTATGCCTGCCCAGTTTTATTCCATGATTGATAAGGCTGAGATTTACCCTACAACAGCTCAGCCTGCCTATAAGGACTTTTTTAATAAATATTCCTACCTCGCCAGTCATTACGATTCCATTATCGGAATTCACATCAGTGCAGCAATGAGCGGGACCTGGAGCAACAGCTCAAAGGCTTCTCATTCAGTGGTTGAACACAGCGGTAAAAAGATCAATGTACTCAATTCAAAACGCTTGTCAAGCGGACTTGGGCTTGTGGTACTCCGGGCTGCCAAAGCGCTTGAAAACGGTGCTACGCACGAGGATATTGTTTCCAAAGTTGAAACCTGGTCAACCAACACTAAAATGTTTGTCTCCTCTAAAACCATAAAGTATATGGTTAAGAGCGGCAGGGTCAGCTATACAAAGGGCCTGATTGGTTCATTGCTAAACCTTAAACCAATTGTAACCGTTAATAATGACGGAAAGACCGAAACATTCGGAAAACCCTTTACTGAAAAGGGTAGTATGGAACTTGTTATTGCGAAGGTAAAAAGTATGGCTGCTGAACGCAAGGTTTGGGGTTTTTCAATTTCACATGCCAGAAATATCAGTACGGCCAACTGGTTTGCCGCAAGGATGAAAGAGATCACTGGCCTGGAACCAGAATTTATCAACGATGCATCCCCTGTACTTGGCGTTAATGCCGGGCCTGGTGTGGTGGCTCTGTCTGTTATGTTTGAGGCCTAAAGCTGTCTGAAATAAATTTGGGCCGGAGATTCCTTTACTGGGTTTCCGGCTTTTACATTTGGGCGTTTTCCAATAGATTTGTATTGCATAATTAACCGGAATAACATGTTCGAATATCTCCCCTGGGTTGTCCTAATTGTCTTTGTTTACATGACAGCCATCTTTATACTCGCTCTTATAGTGAAAGACAACTCAATTGTTGACATATTCTGGGGGCTGGGCTTTATCGTAATTTCATTATTCAGTCTCCTGCAAACTGATTTTGTCAGTTTAAAGAAAATAATAGTCACCTCGCTAATTCTGATATGGGGATTGAGGTTATCCATTCATATTTTGATTCGCAACAGAGGCCATGGTGAAGATTTTCGCTATGCGAACTGGCGTCAGACCTGGAAAAATTTTATACTTCGAAGCTATTTACAGGTATTTATGTTGCAGGGATTTTTTATGCTGGTGATTGCCTGGCCTGTGTTATATATCAACAATGGAACTCCGGAAGAAACCGGACTGATTGATGTTGCAGGTCTATTAATTTTCGTTGCAGGCTTTTTGTTTGAGGCTGTTGGTGATTACCAGCTGGTAAAATTCAGGCAAAACAAGGAAAATAAAGGAAAAATCATTACCACTGGCCTGTGGCAATACACCCGTCATCCCAATTACTTTGGTGAAGCCCTGCTTTGGTGGGGCATCTGGCTGATGGCAGTTCCTGTGGTTGATGGAATATATACCATTGTCAGCCCTGTTGTATTAACTATACTCTTGCGTTATGTATCTGGTGTTCCGATGTTGGAAAAAAAATACGAAGGCCGGCCTGATTGGGAAGAGTATAAGAAAAAGACTCCTGTATTTGTTCCGTTTAAATTGAAATGAGGTTACTTAAAAATTTAAGTGCATAAACGACCCTGAATTCTTCCTTCATTTTCTCACCAATAGCTGTATTCTGAAGGATGGATTTAACCGCTTCGTCTAACTGAATCTTTTGGGCTTTGTTTAGCTGTTTTACTTTTTGCTCAAAAATCCGGGATTGGTATATTTTCATTCTCAATCAAACTGATATTGAGATATTTTTCCTGACTCTATTTCTGCAATTCCAACCAACATTTCCTTTATCATAGAATAAGAAAGATCCGGATTTTCTTCTGCAATCTGACCGATTTGTGCCCAATGCTCAATTTGACCTGTAAGTGAACGTTTCTCTACTTTACTAATCAAACGGGCTTTTTGAATAAGGAGTTCTGAAATTCTAACAACAGCAGTCATATTTTAGTTTTGTTACAAATATAATTAATTGTATTCTGTCAATCAGGTTTACCGATTCTTTTCCTTTTTATACCTTCGCAGCAGATTACAAATCGCGGAAATCCCGGATTTCTATTTATTAAACTGTTCATAATCATGATAAACCAGCAACTTGTCAATCCGAAAAGCATCGTAGTTATCGGTGGGTCAAACGATACATCTAAGCCAGGCGGAAAAGTCCTGAAAAACCTGATTGATCAGGGCTTTAAAGGAAAACTCTGTGTTACCAATCCAAAGGAAACTGAAATTCAGGGAATTAAGTGTTTTCAGAACCCCAACGATCTTCCCGATTGTGATCTGGCGATACTTGCCATTGCCGCAAAATTCTGCCCCGACACTGTTGAGTTGCTGGCTCTGCAAAAGAATACCCGGGCATTCATCATCCTTTCAGCTGGATTTCATGAAGAAAGCCAGGAAGGCGCCAGGCTGGAACAAAAAATCGTAGATACCATTAATAGTGTGAATGGATGTTTGATTGGCCCTAACTGTATCGGGGTAATGAATCCAAACCATACATCAGTTTTTACAACACCAATACCAAAACTGGACCCTCAGGGTGTTGATTTTATCTCCGGATCAGGTGCAACGGCAGTATTTATCATGGAATCGGGCATACCAAACGGACTTTCATTCTCCAGCGTTTATTCAGTTGGTAACAGCGCCCAGATGGGTGTTGAAGAGGTTTTGAAATATCTGGATGAGAACTTCGATCCTGGAACCAGTTCAAAAGTAAAGTTGCTGTACATTGAAAGTATTAATAACCCTGATTTGCTGCTTAAACATGCTTCATCGCTGATTAATAAAGGATGCAGGATTGCTGCCATTAAATCAGGCAGTTCTTCGGCTGGAAGCAGGGCTGCTTCATCCCATACAGGTGCGCTTGCCAGCAGCGATTCGGCTGTGGATGCACTTTTCAGGAAGGCCGGTATTGTGCGGTGCTATGGCCGTGAGGAACTGGCCACGGTAGCTGCCATCTTTATGCACAAACCACTCACTGGCAATAACATTGCCATCATTACCCATGCCGGT
>JBBQBC010000028.1:0-25841 GCA_038317155.1 Bacteroidales bacterium | reverse complement strand
AAAGATGGAAGCCAATTGGATGATAATAATTACAACTATTTGAGGTCGCCGGTAAAAACAACCTATCCAATGGATGCGCCAGTGCGAAAAATTTTGCTCAACCTAACCGGAAACATGAACCGTTATATCTGGAGCCTGAATGGCATTCCACTTTCGGAAACGGACAAAATCAAAATTAAACAGGGAGAAGTAACCCGGATCACATTGAACAACCTTACAATGATGGATCATCCGATGCACTTGCATGGCCACTTCTTTAGGGTGATCAACAAAAATGGAGATTACTCTCCACTTAAACACACGGTTAACGTACCTGCCATGGAACAAGTTACTATTGAATTTTATGGACAGGAGGAATACGGGGATTGGTTCTTCCATTGCCATGTTCTTTATCACATGATGAGTGGTATGGCCCGGATATTCAGTTATAATACGCCCCGTGATCTAAGGTTGAAAGGATATCCTGTAAAAAAAATGGTTCATGAAACTGATCGTTTTTATACATGGGGATTTGCAGATCTGGCATCGCATAAAACAGCTTTGAACCTGGTTTCATCCAATATACGGAATCAATTTAATTTAGATGTCGAATATGGTTGGAATAAAAATCTGGAAACTGAATTTTCTTATGAACGTTATCTATACGATTATTTCAGGGTTTTTGCAGGTGTAAACCTGGAGAACAAATTGGAAAACAACCTGGATGAAATGTCTCCTACAGCCATTGTAGGATTTAGGTTCTTTACACCCTATATGTTTAACCTGGATGTTCGTATTGATAATAAATTACGACCACAAATTGGCATAAGCCGGAAACTCATGATATTTCCCAGGACAATAATTTTCGGAAAATTTGAATACCAGGCAGATTTTGGTTGGATTAATCACTTAGGCCAGGAGGATTCAGGGCAAAGTATAAATTACCTGGGTGAAATAACCTGGTCATCCGGAATGGAATATATACTTTCAAAAAACTTCTCCCTTATGGCAAGCTATGACAACCGGTTTGGGGCTGGAGGAGGCTTATCAATAAGGTTTTGAAAAACACTTACACGAACTGAAGATACTTAAATAATGGACTTATTGTAAAATACAATATTATGGATACTAATAACGCAAAACAATATTACTGCCCGATGAAATGCGAGGGTGAAAAAACTTATAACAAACCGGGAGATTGTCCGGTTTGCAACATGCATCTCGTTCCAGCAGAAAAAGCACAGAAAGGAAATTCAAAAAGTCACATTGCGGAGAAAAAAACAGAAGAAAATAATCATATCCATAAGCATTCCAGCAAGGAAACAAAACAGGATAAATATTATTGCACCATGCTATGCGAGGGCGATAAGACTTATCCCGTCCCCGGCGATTGTCCGGTTTGCGGTATGCACCTGAAAAAGGTAGAAAAAACAGCGGTAAGTAAGATCATTTATACTTGTCCAATGCATCCCGAGATTAGACAGGACCACCCGGGGAGTTGTCCGAAATGTGGCATGACATTAGTTCCTGAAAAAGGTGCAGATACCAGTGAAGAAGAGCAAGCTTACAAGAAAATGGCTAAAAAATTCTGGATTGCCCTAGCATTAAGCCTTCCTCTGTTTATTATTTCCATGTCCGACTTGATCCCATTTCTGCATCTTGAAGCCATTGCTTCAAAAAAGATCTGGATCTGGGTGGAGTTTGCTCTTGCCACACCAGTGGTTTTTTATGCCGGGGGAGTATTTTTTAAAAGAGGCTGGAGTTCTATACGCCGCTGGGCACCTAATATGTGGACCTTAATATCAATTGGAGTCGGCACAGCATTTCTGTTCAGCGTCATTGGCCTTATATTTCCGGGCTTATTTCCCGAACAATTCAAAGATGTACAAGGTAACGTTCACTCCTATTTCGAAGCAGCGGCAGTAATACTAACACTTGTATTAATGGGTCAGGTACTTGAACTGAAAGCGCACAGCAAGACTAATTCGGCCATCAAAGCATTGCTGGGACTTGTACCTCCCATTGCGCGGGTTATCCGTCAAGGGAAGGAAGAGGAAATCCCGCTTGAAGAGGTAAAGGTCGGAGATATACTGAAGGTAAAACCCGGCGAGAAAATCGCTGTTGATGGAATAATCACCGAAGGCACAGCCGTTATCGATGAAAGCATGATTACCGGAGAGCCTATCCCCTCCGATAAAGTGAAGGACGATAAAGTGACCGGAGGAACAATTAACGGGAAAACCGTTTTTGAGATGAGAGCCGAAAAGATTGGTTCGGATACGTTACTTTCCCAGATCATTGAAATGGTGAACTCGGCAAGCCGATCCCGCGCACCCATACAGAAACTGGCTGACACAGTTGCCAGGTATTTCGTACAAATTGTGCTTGCAATTGCAATTATCACTTTTGCTGTTTGGGCAATTTGGGGCCCGCAACCAGCATATGTTTATGCTTTTGTTAATGCAGTGGCAGTGTTAATAATTGCCTGCCCATGTGCGTTAGGTCTGGCAACTCCAATGTCGATAATGGTTGGGACAGGCCGTGGCGCACAATCGGGGGTACTTGTGAAAGATGCCAGCGCTATTGAGGAGATGAATAAGGTGGACATACTGATCATCGATAAAACCGGCACCATTACCGAAGGGAAACCAAGCCTTAAAGGATTCAAATCTTTCGGGAAAATGTGTGATGATGATGTGCTTCAACTGGCTGCCTCGATAGATACCAACAGCGAACACCCCATCGCGGATGCCATTGTGAACGGTGCCAAAGAAAAGAGCATTGAACTGATAAAGCTGGATAATTTTGAATCTGTTACCGGAAAAGGCGTACAGGCTGTTTACAAAAGTCAGAAAATCGGACTGGGTAATCAACGGCTCCTGGAAGATCTTAAAGCATCGATTGATGATGCAGGGAGGAAACAGACCGAAGAATGGCAGCGTACCGGTCAGACGGTTATGTATTTAATCCTCGACAGCAAAGTTGAAGGCATTGTAAGCGTTGCAGATAAGATCAAGGATACTTCAGCAGCGGCCATAAAAGCATTGCAGGAAATGGGGATCAAAGTACACATGCTTACCGGGGATAATGAATTTACCGCCAAAGCTGTTGCCGATGAACTTCACCTGGATGGATTTATTGCCGATTGCCTGCCTGATGAAAAATATAATAAAGTAAAAGAACTGCAGGGACAGGGGCACATTGTAGCGATGGCCGGCGACGGTATTAACGATGCTCCCGCACTTGCCCAGGCCAATGTGGGGATTGCCATGGGAACGGGAACCGATATTGCCATGCAGAGTGCAAAAATTACCTTAGTTAAAGGTGACTTGAATGGAATAGTGCGGGCACGTGAACTCAGCAGAATGGTAATGCGCAATATCAAACAGAACCTTTTCTTCGCTTTTGTGTATAATTCTTTTGGGGTGCCGATTGCAGCAGGAATATTATTCCCATTTTTCGGGATTCTGCTTAGTCCTATGATTGCCGCAGTGGCAATGAGTTTTAGTTCTGTTTCGGTAATAGCGAACGCGTTAAGGCTAAGGCTAAAATAAAATTCTAAAAAGAATAATAAGGTGACATCAATTAATAATGTGAGCCATAGTTGGTCAGGCTAACGCTCGGTTTTTTATGTGAAACAGTCCAGCAATGAACCTGTATTAAAATTCGTGAAATTGAACTGGGACCGATGCTAGGCAACAGTTATGTGGTTGAAAACGGGTTAATGGATGGTGAAGAAATTGTGACACAAGGCGCATTCAGTGTGGATGCTTCCGCTCAACTCGAAGGGAAGCCTAGTATGATGAATCCGGCAGGAGGAACAACTTCATCCATGCCGGGAATGGATATGCCGGGCGATACCAAACCCGGAGACACAAAAAATCTACCGGTGAAAGAAACGCCGGCAGAAACAAAACCTCAGAAAGACAATTCAATGCCGGGAATGGATATGCCGGAAACTCCGAAATCAAAGCTTCCAAATTCCAAGATCCAGGTTGTTCAAAAAGCAACATTTGGTGTTTCAGGTAACTGCGGAATGTGCAAGGATCGGATCGAAAAAGCTGCAAAATCCGTAAAAGGAGTTACAACTGCCGTTTGGGATGTGAAAACTAAAAAAATCGAAGTGGAATACCTGGGATCACTGGCATCTATTGAAATCATTCAAAAAGCAATTGCCAAAGCCGGGCATGATACCGGTAAGTACAAAGCCGATAATAAAACATATCAGGGACTGCCCGAATGCTGCTTATATAGAGAATAAGAATTTTGTTCAGGGCAGTTTATCAGGAATTATTACTGATTTACCACCCAAGGCAATCAGTTAATGAAATTGCCTTTCACGCAATTGCAGGATTCCCTCCGCTTCCGGCGAGACAAGCGCTATGCGTCAGATTTTGTCCTTGTCCCCATTTCCCCTTGTCCCCTTGTCCAAATTGACAGTCTGGCAATGCGAAAATGCTGAGATAAGCCTCGTCCCCCGTCCCTTTTCAGCAAGCCATTTCCCCGGCATTTTTCTTGGCCGAAAGCAGATTGTATGCGCCTTTGATCACAACCCTCGCCGTCCTGATGTCAAAGCCTTCCGGTAAAATAATTTCGGTAAAACCACCATCGGTCACCCCTTTCGTAACCTCAATCATCCGGTACTCAGTAAAAGGTTGTCCGCCTTCTACCTTGTTTTTGTCAAAAATAAAGATGTAATCTTTCTCCTCAAAATTTACCACAGCTTCCGAAGGCAAAGCAGTAACCTGATTGCCTGATGTTTCAATCAGGGCATTTACATACATACCTGGCAATACATTGTTACATTTTTCCGTAACACGCGCATATACTTTGTAGGTTTGGTCATCATTCACCGATTTGCCGGTCTGATAAATAACCGCTTCATGCTGTTCGGTTTCGTTGTTGATGAAAAACCTGATTTTCTGTCCATCCGCAACCTTGTTGGCGTCTTTCTCAAACAGGGTAAGTTCGAGAAAAAGCTGGTCGCTGTTCACAATTTCAAACATAACATCGGTTGGCGTTACAAACTTGCCCAGATTTACATTGACGATGGAGACATAGCCGGATATAGGCGATGCCAGCGCAATGGAACTACGGATATTGTCCTCGGTGAGGCTGGCTGAATTAATACCTATCAGGGCAAGTTTCTGCTGCAGGGCGCTGACCTGGGCTTTCAGGTTTTTATAGTCTGCTGTAACCTGCTGCACATTTTTTTCAGAGTACACATCGTCTTTGTAGAGTTCACTGTGGCGCTTGAGTTCGGCGCCGGCATATTCGAGTTTGTTCCTGGCTTCGAGAAAACTTTGCTGAATATCCACAAACTCCTGATTTTCGATTATTGCCAGCGTTTGTCCTTTCCTTACCGAATTGCCGGGCATCAGGGTCGTACTTTTAACAAACCCGCCCATGGGTGCGCATACCGTCGCCATACTCTGAGGAGCGACCGAAACAGTCCCGTTGACTTTCAATACACCGCTTAATGAGCGCATGATAATGGCCCCGGTATCTATTCCGGCAAGTTTTATCTGGTCGGCACGAAGCTCAACGATATCTTCAGGGATGACTTCGGTAACGATGGTTTCTGCCTTTGATTTTTCAGCGCTGTTGCATGAACCCAGCATTAAAATGAGCGAAAACAGGATGGCTGTAGTGAGAAAACTATATTTTTTCATAATTGGCGTGTTTAAAAAGTTTTACCGGTAATAAATTCAATATTGATGATGGCCTGGTTACAACTGTTGAGCGCATCCAGGTAATTTTGTCTGATGCTCAGCGCCCTGTCGAGACTCAGCACATAATCAAGGTAATCCATGGCCCCTGCCCTATAGCTTCGGGTGGATTGTTCGATGATGGTATTGGCCTCGGGTATTGCCTGTTGCTCATAAAAATCAACACTGCCTGAATATTTGCTGTATTCGTCGAGCAATGAATGGTAAGAACCTGATACCGAATTCTGATAATATTCAGCATTGGCCAGGGCAATCTGTTCATTGATTGCGGCAGCTTTGTTTCGTGACGCATAAGGCTTAAACCAGAGCGGAATGGCAATACCTGCCTGAAGGCCCGTAAAGCGGTCGCCGGGTCCGAAGGTACGGGGCACGCCGCTCACCTCCTGTATTCCCTGCATCGATTGGCTGAAATAACCAATGCTCAGATCGGGCATCATCCTGCTTATCTCCAGTTTGCGTTCAATGTGTAAAACATCAATCTGCTGCTGAATATAACTCAGCGAAGGATTTTGTGCTGTGGGCAAACTTTCAGCAACCGGGCTGAACTGAATCCGGATCAGAACGGTATCAGCCGGGTATAGAGAACTTTCTGTATTCAGCAGCGTCTGAAGCTTCCGGTTGTAAATTCCGATATCGGCTGTTGCCAGAAATAACTGATTTTTCACCTGCAGACTTTGCGAACGGGCCGTAATCATTTCGAGACGGTTGGTTTCGCCCACCTTTGCCCTTAATGCGGCGGCTCTCAGAAAACCTGAAAACAGACTGTCCTGATAACTCAACAACTTTTGTTTTGAATACAGATAGGCCAGTTGCCAGTAGACCTGTTTTACCTGGGTTGCAATTTCGAGTTGCGATGCTTTGTGTTGCCATTCGGAACTTTTAATCTGTGCGTTAGCCAACTTATGCTGGTTAACGTAAACCGTTGGAAAGGCAAACGACTGCGACACGGTAAAACTATTGTCCCTGGTATAGGAATTAATCTGCCCGTATTCGAGGTCAACATTGGTTTTGCCAATATCCCACGAGGCACCTTTCAGCGCTTTTTGCTCATCCACCGAAAGGGCCGATGAACGGACTGACAAATTGCTGTCAAGCGCCATCTGAATGGCATCGTGCAAACTAACCGGTTTTCGCTGTTGTGCTTTCGCGATGTTAAAGAATGAAGTGACGAAAAGAATTAACAGCATTGCGGAAATCGCTTTTACAGACTTCCGTCGGAATGGGAACCTGAATTTGCGGGATGAGAAAATAATATAAAACACAGGAAGAATGATGAGTGTCAGAAATGTTGCGGAGATCAACCCGCCAATAACAACGGTTGCCAAAGGCTTCTGCACTTCGGCACCCGCAGAGGTTGACAGGGCCATCGGCAAAAAGCCCAGCGAAGCTACCGCCGCAGTCATAATAACCGGGCGCAACCTTGTGTGCAGTCCCTTCAATACCCTTTCGGTGATATCGGTAATACCAGCCTTTTCAAGCCGGTTAAACTCCGCAATGAGCACAATGCCATTGAGCACCGCCACCCCAAAAAGGGCAATAAAGCCAACACCGGCGGAAATTGAGAAGTTCATACCACGCAGCCACAAGGCAAACACCCCGCCTATCGCCGACATCGGCACAGCCGAAAAAATAAGCAGCGTTTGCGTTACCGAATGGAAAGTAAAAAACAGCAATACAAAGATCAGCAGCAATGCTACCGGAACCGCAATCATTAACCGGTCCCTGGCTGCTTCCAGATTCTTAAACTGGCCACCGTAGGATACAAAATAACCGGATGGCAATTGTATTTGTTTGTCGATTTTTGCCGTAACGTCGTTAATCACACCCTGCACATCCCGGTTACGGACATTAAAACCAATGGTGATCCGGCGTTTGGTGTTTTCACGCGACACCTGTGCGGGGCCTGACTCAATGGATATATCGGCCACCTGTTCAAAAGGAAGCTGATCGCCATTGGGCAGGGTTACCGACAGATTTTTAACATCGTCGAGACTTTGCCGGTAATCTTTATCCAAACGAACCACAAGGCCAAAGCGTTTCTCTTCGTCATAAACCACGCCTGCCTGACTGCCGGCAAAGGCAGCGCGCAACACCCGGTTAACATCGGCCACCGAAAGTCCGTATTGTGCCAGCCGGTCGCGGTTATAGTTTACCTGAACCTGAGCCAGCCCGGTAACCTTCTCCACATTGATATCTTCAACGCCTTCAATTCCCTGGATTATTTTTTCTACTTCTGTGGCTTTTTCAGCCAGGGTATTCAGGTCATCACCAAATATCTTGATCGCAACATCCTGTTTTGAACCCGTCATCAGTTCGTTGAAACGCATCTGTATCGGTTGCTGAAACTCGAATTTGACACCGGCCAGTACAACCAGCTTTTCCTCCATCTTTGTAACCAGCTCTTCGCGGGTGGTGGCGGAGGTCCATTCACTCTTATCCTTGAGCGTAATAATATAGTCCCCTGTTTCCATGGGTGTTGGATCAGTGGGGATTTCCCCGGCCCCGATTTTACACACCGTATGTTTGATCTCCGGGAAGTTATCGAGCAGTATTTTATTGGCTTTTTCAACCATTTCAACGGTATTCGAAAGCGAACCTCCCTGCAGGGTAATCACCCCGGCGGCCAGATCGCCTTCTTCAAGCTGCGGAATAAACTCTCCGCCTAAACGACTAAATACCAGGATGCTAAACAGGAAAAGCACAATGGCGAAGACCGAAACCAGCATTTTTTGTCTAATCGCAAAGGCAATCATGGGGTTAAAGGCTTTGTGTAACACATCCATCAACCTGTCTGAGAAATTACGTTTTTGTTCCGTCTTTTTGCTCAGAAACAGGGCCGAAGCCATCGGTACCCAGGTAAGCGAAAGAATGGCAGCGCCAATCAGTGCAAAGGATACAACCTGCGCCATCGGACGGAACATCTTTCCTTCGATGCCCACCAGGGCCATAATCGGCAGGTAAACAATCAGGATTATAATCTGTCCGAAAGTAGCGGAACTCATCATGCGTTTGGCCGACTCAAATACATTGTCGTCCATCTGATCCTGCGAAAGCCTTGCCACCCCCACATGGTGATGTTTGCTCTTTGATATCCGGTGCACCACGCTTTCAACAATGATGACCGCGCCATCGACAATCAGACCAAAGTCAATGGCACCGAGGCTCATCAGGTTGCCCGATACGCCAAAAATTTTCATGAGTGAAATGGCAAACAGCATGGAAAGTGGAATAACTGATGCCACCACCAATCCTGCCCGCAGATTGCCCAGCAACAGAACAAGTATAAAAATAACAATTAAAGCGCCTTCAAGCAGGTTGCGCGACACCGTACCAATGGCCCGTCCGACAAGATCAGAACGTTTCAGAAAAGGCTCAATAATGACTCCTTTGGGCAACGATTTCTGAATGGTGGCAATGCGGACCTCCACATTCTCAATCACCTCGTGTGCATTTGCCCCTTTTAGCATCATCACCACACCACCCACGGCTTCGGAGGTATCAACCACAAAGGCACCGTAACGGGTGGCGCTTCCATACTGCACCGTTGCAATATCCCTGATTAAAACGGGAATGCCCGAAGCATTGGTTTTTACCACAATTTTCTCAATATCATCGAGTGTCTTTACCAGCCCGATACCCCGGATGAAGTAGGCGTTGGGTTTCTTGTCGATATAGGCGCTTCCTGTGTTCTCGTTGTTCTTTTCGAGCGCCTCAAAAATATCGGTCAGTGATAGGTTCATACTCCGGAGCCTCTCCGGATTGACGGCAATCTCGTATTGCTTTACGAAGCCCCCGTAACTGTTAATATCAGCAACACCGGGGGTCCCCAGCATCTCACGGCGGACAATCCAGTCCTGGATGGTTCGCAGTTCCATTGGATTGTATTTCTTTTCCAGGCCTTTCTTTACAGCCAGACGGTATTGAAATATCTCGCCAAGACCCGATGAAATCGGAGCAAGTTCTATCTTGGCCAGCCCGGCAGGAATATCCTCCTCGGCCTCCTTCAAACGCTCGCTCAGTTGCTGGCGTGCCCAGTAAAGGTCAACATCATCCTTAAAAACAACGGTAACCACCGACAAACCCAGCCGGGAGATGGAACGAAGCTCAATAATATCAGGAATGTTGGCTACTGCAACCTCAATGGGCGCTGTGATAAAACTCTCAACCTCCTGCACAGCCAGCGAAGGCGCCATCGAAATAACCTGCACCTGGTTGTTGGTAATATCGGGAATGGCATCAATGGGCAGACGGGTCAGTGAATAGGTTCCCCACCCAATCAGCGCCAGTACAAACAACCCGATGACTAATTTATTCTTTATCGAAAAGTGAATGATGCGATCAATCATAGTGATGATAAATTAAGTAAATACACAGGTTCAGCCACACACATCAGCAATGATGTCTGTCGTGAAATAACAGGATGAAATCAGCGTATCAGCTTAATTTTGGCGGATGCCAGCAGGAGGTGAAGTGGAAGGAAGCAAAAGAGGATTTGTAAATAGCAATCTGTTGAATGGAATAAGTAAAACTGATGAATTGTATGGTATTTACCTGCCCGATACGGGGAGAAGAACAGCAATTGCAGGTGCAGAAGGGTGAACACTGGCCACAATCATGATGATGGTCATCTGCAGGACTCTGGGAAGTTTCAGTTCCAGGCAAAACACGTACATTCAGCTTATCGACACAGGGTAATGTGTTGAGGGCCAGAATGTAAACAATAAGTATGGATGTGAAAATTTTCAGCGCCATAGGTGCAAAGATAGAATAAATTGTGTTTCACACTGATTGGTTATGCTTTACAAACCAGCGCAACGGCAAAACAAAAACGAAATCTGTACAAAGCGGCCCACAACTTACTGCTTAAACCCCTGCAGGTATTCATCCCTGATATCCAACAGCAAGGCCTCCCCTGCCTGCAGCAAGTTGAAGGCTTCATGCGATTTGAAAGGCCGGATTTTTGATTCCGTTATTTTACCAATCTACTTCTTGAATGTAAACAGTCCTTCGTACTTAGTTTCCTGCAAATTTATAACTTGTTTTATTGGCAATTTTAACCAATGTGAGCATTACCGGCACTTCAACCAATACGCCAACCACGGTAACCAGGGTTGCACCCGAATTTAATCCGAACAGAACGATGGCAACGGCTACTGAAAGTTCAAAAAAGTTACTGGCGCCGATCATTGCTGCCGGTGCGGCAATGCAGTGAGGCAGTTTCCACTTTTCAGCCCAGGTATAAGCAATGTAGAAGATGAGGAATGTCTGAATTACCAGGGGAACAGTAATCAATGCAATGTTGAGCGGACTCTCCAGAATTTTATCACCCTGGAAGGAGAAAATAATAATCAGGGTAAGCAGCAGGCCGGTAATGGTTGAACCGGTAAACTTTTTGATGAATACATTGTCAAAATACGCCTGGCCTTTGTGCCTGATAATATACTGCCTGGTTATCATCGCGAGTGCCAATGGAATAACCACAAAAAGAGCCACCGAAAGAATCAGCGTATTCCAGGGAATAGAAATTCCGCTGATACCAAGTAAAATAGTAACAATAGGTATAAATGCAACCAGAATAATCAGATCGTTTACGGCCACCTGTACCAATGTATAAGCCGGATCCCCTTTGGTAAGATGGCTCCAGACAAACACCATGGCTGTGCAGGGAGCAGCGCCCAGTAATACAGCGCCTGCCAGGTATTCCTTTGCCACATCAGCCGGTATAAATGCTTTGAAAACCACATCAAAAAACAGCCACGCAATGCCAAACATGGTGAATGGTTTGATGAGCCAGTTTACGGTAAGGGTTACCGTAAGGCCTTTGGGCATCTTTACGGCATTCACCACACTTGCAAAGTCGATTTTCAGCATCATGGGAAAAATCATAATCCAGATAAGGATCGCGATGGGAATTGAAACATTTTCGTACTCAAGCTTGCCCAATGTTGCAGGGATAACCGGCAGGAGCTTGCCAATCGCAATTCCAGCCACAATGCAGGCGGCGACCCAAATACTCAGGTATCTGTCGAAAAATGACATCCCGGATTTTTGTTTCAGCGTCATTGATGGTTTTAAACTTTTAATGTTTTCAGTAAACACAATACATCGTTAGAAATTCCTAAGGGTTTGGTATTCTGATCCTTAAGAATATGTCCATCGAAAGAATAAATAATTCAAAATCAATACTTTGCGTCTTACCGTCTTTGCGTGAAATAAAAATTTACGGACTATTGTAAACATGCATTTGCGCTCAACAACAACATCCGCAGCCGCATCCCTGCGAATCAACGGGCTTTTCAGCATACACTGTAATGCTGAAAATTCCGGTATCGGAATTTTTGAATCCGGCCAGTTCTTCCTGGTTAATGTAATTTAACAATATTTCATCGGGAACAGAGATCATTTTTTCCTTCTGAACCTTAATGTTTTCAAGTCCGCATTCCTCTATAATCTGCAGATAATCATCCTTTTGAATGGCGCCGGAAACGCAACCGGCATAAAGCTCTGCTGCCTGTTTCAGTTTATCGGGCAATTCACCTTTTAAAACCACATCTGACACTGAAAGATGGCCGCCCGGTTTCATTACCCTGTAAATCTCGCTAAAGGCTTTTTCCTTATATGGAACCAGGTTAAGCACACAGTTGCTGATGATTACATCGGCTTTGTTGGCAGTTACCGGCAATTTTTCAATGTCGCCATAGCGAAACTCCACATTGTTGAATCCGAGTTTTTCAGCATTGTTCCTGGCCTTCTCAATCATGGCTTCGGTGAAATCAATACCTATAATTTTTCCTGTTTCACCCACCAGCGAGCGTGCCACAAAACAGTCGTTACCGGCGCCGGAGCCAAGGTCAATCACGGTATCGCCTTTATGTATCTGAGCAAACTCAGTAGGAAGGCCACATCCAAGACCCTGATCGGCGTCGGGATTAAACCCTTCAAGATGGCTGTAGCTTTCGCTGAAGATGGTGTAGTCCACATCTCCGCAGCAACCAGTAGCCCCACAACAGGAGGTTTCATTCTCCTGCTTTGATTGAAGGGCGATTTCGCTGTATTTTTCTTTGACGATGTTCTTCAATTCTTCGGTTCTCATTTTTTTAGTTTTGCTTTGTGAATGTTTGATTAACGAATTAGCAAATTAGCATATTAGCCGATTAGCTAATTATTGGTCTGGGTATTCCGTTTCATGATTACGTTTAATATCAGCATTTTCAACAGTATTATTAGCAAATTAGCATATTAGCCGATTAGCTAATTATTGGTCTGGGTACTCCGTTTCATGATTACGTTTATTATCAACATTTTCAACAGTATTATTAGCAAATTAGCCCGACTGATCAACGAAGGCAGCTTCTTAGCACTATATTAGTCGGTCAGGCGGGCTAATTCCCGAATCAGCTAATCTGCTAATTATTGAATCAGCCAATCTGCTAATCCCCGAATCAGCAAATATGCTAATGATCGAATCAGCCAATCTGCTAATCTACGAATCAGCTAATCTGCGAATCAGCTAATCAACTAAATTTTTGTTTGTTGTCTGTTTTGAGATTTTTTGATGTGCCAATAATTCTGTTGATAACTTTTTTGATTGACATTAGGTCATTGAGCAAATCATCCGGGTCCGGCAACTTAGGTGAATATTTGCAGAGAAGTAGCCAGTATTCCGTTTCATCCATTTCCTTAGCTGCAATTTTAAACTTGTGAATAAAATCTGCCATACTTTCCGCGTTTTGTGCTTCATTGGCATTGGCTCCAATAGATGTTCCTGCTTTAAGCAACTGATTTGAAAGGGCGAACTTCCTGACCTCATCCAACTTATCACAAAAATCAATGATCTTCAGCGAAAAGTCAAATGTAAGCTTCAAAATCAAATTTTCTTTTTCCTCTTTCATAATTTTAAAAATTTAAAAAGCAATATTTAGGATATCAAACTACCAATTAATCAATTAATCCACGAATCTACGATTCTGCTAATCTGCTAATCCTCGAATCTGCTAATCTGCTAATCTGCTAATCTGCTAATCTGCTAATCCTCAAATCTGCTAATCCTCAAATCTGCTAATCCTCGAATCTGCTAATCCTCGAATCTGCTAATCCTCGAATCTGCTAATCCTCGAATCTGCTAATCCTCGAATCTGCTAATCTGCTAATCTGCTAATCCTCAAATCTGCTAATCCTCGAATCTGCTAATCCTCGAATCTGCTAATCTGCTAATCCTCGAATCTGCTAATCCTCGAATCTGCTAATCCTGGTAACATAAAACTCCCTTAACGCAACCCTGATCTCCTCCCGAACACGAATAAATTCACTCCGGATATATTCGTCGGTTCCATCAATGAAAGACGGATCGTCGAAGCCAATGTGCAGGCGGTGTTTCACCTTACCCGTAAAAGCCGGACAATCCGCATTGGCACCGCCGCAAACGGTAATCACATAATCCCACTCCTCACCCAGGTACAAATCAACCGAATCGGAGGTGTGGTGGCTGATATCGATGCCACTCGCCTTCATCACTTCCACGGCCTCCGGGTGTAGAATGCCCGTAGCTTCGGTGCCGGCTGAACGCACGGTAAGAGCTGGATCAAAGGATTGCAGAAAGCCATGGGCCATCTGGGAGCGGCAGGAGTTGCCGGTACAAAGAATTAAAATTTTCATATTAAAGTGGTGTAACTCCCGCAACGACGACAGGTTACAAAGCATCTTCCTGAACTTTATAACGAATCAGAAAAAAAACTGTGATATACTATCAATATAAAAACCTTGCGTCCTTGCGTCTTTGCGCGATTCTTGATTTTCATTAGATTTAGCAATATACAATCACCCGGGTCATCAGAAAAAGAAAATATCCTGGCTCTTATCAAACACCGCTGACGGAGCCACAGCTTCCATTACACTCTTTTCGGGGAGAACAGAAGCGACAACTGATTTGGATTTAGCAATGCTATTACAAGTGATATCCACATTTCTGACTGGTTCAAAAAAGTTAACAAAAAGTCCAAGCCACCGGTCAATCTCTTCAGAACACAGACAGTAGTTGATCTTCAGTCCCTCCGTTTCTCCCTGGATGAGTCCAATATCGCGTAATTCCTTAAGGTGTTGCGAAACCGTGCTCCTACTTAGTGGCATGCTATCCGAAATATCGCCTGAAATACAGTTTTTGGTTTCGGCCAGATATTGCAGGATGGCCAGCCTGGCCGGATGCGAAATAGCCCTTGCAAAACGGGCCAGTTCCTTTTGCTGTTCTGAAAAATAATCTGATTTGTTCATTGATATATTTTTAATGTCGCAAACATACGACATAAAACAACGAATTTAACAAATAATTGATTTATTTGTTAAAAATAAATTTAGGAATCTAAAAGGATTCGGGATCTTGAAAAATCGAAATAAGTTCAAACTATTGGTTAATAGTACTTTAATCCGTTATTCACTAAAAGAAAATTCTTTTCAAAATTGCATCAATGCCAGTTATGTAATATTTTCAAAATGGCAATTTGTTCGTTGTATTGTAAGCTGTCTTATTATTATGGTGTCACAAATTCAACATAAGTCTGAAGTATTCGTTAACCAGACCGGCCATTCACATTTACAGAATTTTTCTATAGAATATAAATGAAACTGAAAGAAACTGACCAGGAAAGCATAGGAGATAAAGCTGCTTTAAAACATGGTAAAATAAAAAGGATAGATGCGAAAGTAACAAACTAACATTCGCATCTATCCGATAATCAATTACAAAAATCCAAATTTCAGGCCTGAGCCGGAATTCTTTTAACCTCAATTCCAGCCGTGATACCAGTTCTTAAGCGAGAGTCAGTCTAAAACTTCATCTCTGGCACTTCGCCCTTCACAATCAGTCTGCCTTCGGTGGCAGCCTTGATTTGCTCAACGCTCACGCCAGGGGCTCTTTCGAGCAAAACGAAACCTTCGTCGGTGATTTCGATTACCGCAAGGTCGCTAACGATTTTCTTAACACATTTTACACCGGTAAGGGGTAAGGTGCATTCCTTAAGAAGCTTGGATTGTCCATCTTTGCTCGTATGTTGCATAGCAACTACAATATTTTTGGCAGAAGCTACCAAATCCATAGCGCCACCCATGCCTTTCACCATTTTTCCGGGAATTTTCCAACTGGCAATGTCGCCCTGATCGGTTACTTCAAAAGCACCCAGTACGGTGAGGTCCACATGTCCGCCACGAATCATGCCAAAGCTGGCCGAGGAATCAAAATACGATCCACCCGGCATAAGAGTAACCGTTTGTTTTCCGGCATTAATCAGGTCGGCATCAGCCTGGCCTTTTTCAGGGAACTGGCCCATGCCCAGCATTCCGTTTTCCGATTGAAGTACCACTTCAATTCCGGCAGGCACATAATTGGCCACCAGCGTGGGAATACCGATTCCCAGGTTAACATAATATCCGTCTTTTAACTCCTGCGCGATGCGTTGCGCTATTTGCTCTTTTGATAATGCCATGATGATGAATCTTAAAAGTTTTTGTTTCGTAGAATGAATGAAAGAATTGGGACCTGTTTGATTTCCAATCTTGCACTCTTGATTGATAGCTTTCGTGGTAGGTGCAATCCGAAATCCGAAATCCGGAATCCGAAATTACTTTTCGGTCAGCCTTTCAATCCTTTTTTCGTGATTGGTTCCCTTAAAGATGCGCTTTACGAAAATGCCCGGGGTGTGAATCTGCATGGGGTCCAGTTCGCCGGCTTCCACCAGCTCCTCAACCTCCGCGATGGTGATTTTTCCGGCAGTGGCCATGGCTTGATTAAAATTGTTGGCGGTATAGCGGTAAACCAGGTTGCCATGTTTATCGCCTTTCCATGCTTTTACAATGGCAAAGTCAGCGATGAGTGCGGTTTCCAGCAGGTGGGGTTTGCCGTTGTATTCGCGGACTTCTTTACCTTCGGCCACTTCGGTACCAAAACCTGCGGGTACAAAAAAGGCAGGAATGCCAGCACCACCGGCACGACAACGTTCAGCCAGAGTGCCCTGGGGAATCAATTCCACTTCAAGTTCACCATTGAGCAACTGGCGCTCAAATTCAGCATTTTCGCCCACGTAACTCGAAATCATTTTTTTAATTTGTCGCTTCTGCAACAGCAGACCGAGGCCAAAATCATCCACACCGGCATTGTTCGAAATACAGGTGAGGTCTTTTACACCGCTTTCCACAAGGGCGGTTATACAATTTTCGGGAATGCCGCTCAGGCCAAACCCGCCAACCATCAATGTCATGCCGTCTTCAATGCCTTTAATGGCTTCGCGGGCGTCTTTAACTACTTTGTTCATATAAAGAGATTTATTTCCTGTAAAGGAATGTAGCGTTTGGAGCATCAAAATTAGTGAATATAATGCAACAAAAAAAACCGCCTAAACAGCGTGTTCTTTATCCTTAAGCAATAAACTGAAAGAGATTGCAAATTAAAAAACGTATTGATTTAAAACTAATAATTCCGGATTTCTTAACTCCCGATTAAATTGTAGTCTGAGACTTGGTTGGTGAGCTGGTTGGAGTGCTCCTGACAAACTATGTCGAACCATATCGAATCATGTCGGGTCACCCGAAGGCAACAAAATGAATACTAAGTTTTCACTGCTATGCTCTCTGCCGGTACATTATCCTTTTCGTTTTCCTCACCCTCGTCATCCGGAACATATTTTAATACCAGAATTTCATCGGCCAGATTTTCGTTTTTTACTAGAAACAAAGGCTCATCTTCCATGTCATGTAACATCGAACCAATGGCAAAGACCGTTTCATAATCGCTGTGTTTGCCGATTGCAATGTTGGTATCTATATCGATTTCTCCGTCTATTAATTCCATCCCGAAATCATAGTCAGTTTCCTCACCTGCATCCATGTATTTTGTCAACCTCAGCATGGATAAAGGATGTCCTTCAATCACATTGGCATAATAGGGCGGGAATGTGTCGTGAAAGGATGCTTCCCAATCGTGTTGAAGGTCCATGATGAACTTGCCAGAGATAAGGTGTGTGCCATCATCAGAAAAGTCAGCTTTCTTAAATTGAATGATAATTTCCATTGGACGAGTTTTATAATAAAGCTATAGGGGCTGAATTATTCATAAATTACAAAAAGGAACCAGTTTTAACAATATTAATATTAGCCCTTAAGCAAAAATAAAGCTTCCTTTCTTATTTTACAAACAGCCTGCTGTCAAAATTAAATGGCTCTTTTGCCTGGATGGAGATTTTTCTACTTTCGGGATGTCTGGGATTAATCAGATAATTATATTCACCCTGAATAACAGCTGAGGGAACTTTGAGCAACGGATGAGTTCCGGTTTTCAAAAACAGATCTCCAATCAGTTGTGTGTCATGGACGTGTGACAATGCATTCCAGCCAATGAGCAGTTGTTCAGGGGTTATTTCCTGAATGGCAAGTTGGTCAGGGATTTCAATGGTAACCAGGGCGTAATCTATAGGAATATTGCCAAGCGGAGTATGCACAGCAATCTCCACCGTACACAAAGCCCTGGACTGACTGGTATAAACCATTGCAGCTCCTTTGCTGTTCCATCGGCCGCCAACCATTTCCGCACCTTTGCCACTCAGGTCACTGGCATAAGTTGATTTACTGAGGCGATAAACAATCATGCCAGAATACCGTGTTCGATACGCATAAGCTCATCTTTAACCAGCCCTATGCCAAAGGAATTGTCTATTAAATCAATGGGTCTAACCTTATTAAGGGGAAGGCTTTCTGTCTGAAGCCAGGCATTAAAATGCGCTCTGGAACCAAAAACTTCCTCACCCAACTTAAAAAGCATGGCAATTTCAACGATCTTTTCCGATTGCAGCGGATCGAACGACTTTTTTTCTTTCTTATAACGCTGCAAACTTCTCTCGGAAAGGTGCAGAAAACCTGACCATTCTGCAAGACTGTACGGAAATTCAAGGGTAAATTTTTCAAAGGCAGTGAACCCTATGCCGTTGCGAATCATTTTAATCAATCCCAACGCATTGCTGTCGTCTGTAGCTCCGTATGAGATGTATGGTTCGGAAAATTCAAATGTATCCATGGCTATGAAACTTATAGCACAAAGATAATGCAAATTGGCGGAAATTGTTCGCCAAATGTCAAATATTTTCAAATTATATTATAAAAAAAGATCTGGAAGGCTCAAAGTGAACGTACCAGATCAAATTATTTATTCTAAAAAAGGACTGACAGGTTTATTTCAAAACTGTTAGGTTGGGCCTTTTAAACGTTCCTCAAAATCAGGGCTGTACCCATTCCGCCGCCGATGCATAGCGAGGCGAGGCCGAGTTTTTTACCGCTGCGCTTCATTTCGTGAATAAGGCTTACGGTGATGCGGTTGCCCGATGCACCAATGGGGTGACCGATGGCAATGGCGCCACCATTCAGGTTACAATGTTTATCAAACCAGGCGGCGTCAACGTTGTGGTCTTCGCTCAGTTGTTTCATTACACCCAGTGATTGGGCGGCAAAGGCTTCGTTAAGTTCAACCACTTCCATATCAATGAGCTTGAGGTTGGCTTTTTTCAGGGCTTTGGCTATGGCCGGAACCGGTCCCATGCCCATAAATGCGGGGTCAACGCCACCCTGTCCAACAGCTACAATCTCAACCAGCGGAGTAAGGCCATATTCCTTTACAGCCTCTTCCGAAGCAACCAGCACAAATGAAGCACCATCGTTGATTCCCGAAGCATTTCCAGCGGTTACCGTACCATCTTTTTTGAAGGCGGGGCGCAGTTTGGCCAGTTTTTCGGGCGAAGTGCCGCGGTTTACAAATTCATCCGTATCAAAAATGGTGGTTTCCTTGCGGGTAACGATTTCCACGGGAACAATCTCGTCTTTGAATTTGCCGTTATCTATGGCTTTGGCCGCCTTCTGCTGCGAAGCATAAGCAAAAGCGTCCTGATCTTCGCGGGAGATGTGATATTTTTCGGCAATGTTTTCAGCGGTAACACCCATGTGGTAATCCTGGAAGGCATCGGTAAGACCGTCGAGCACCATGTGGTCAACTACTTTGAAATCACCCATTTTTATACCGTTGCGGGTAGCTGCGGGCAGCAGGAATGCCGCGCCCGACATGGTTTCGGTACCTCCGGCAAGAATAAGATCGGCTTCACCGGCTTTGATGTTGTTCACAGCCGTGATGATGGATTTCATGCCGCTGCCACAGATCATGTTTACGCCCCAGGCGGGCACATGGTCCGGAATGCCGGCTTTTATGGCTGCCTGACGGGCAACGCCCTGTTTCTGTCCGGCCATCAGGATGTTTCCTACAATTACTTCGTCAATTTTACCGGGGTCAACTTTGGTTTCGGCTAAAATGTCCTTTATCACTATCGCAGCCATATCGGCAGCTGACATAGCGGAAAGCGATCCGCCAAATTTTCCAACGGCAGTACGTTTGGCTGCCACAATAAAAATCTTGCTCATAATGTACTATTTTTTGACCCGGAGGTCAGTTATTAAATTTATTTTTATTCAAAATCTCACGCAAAGACGCGGAGACGCAAAGATTATTTTTATTGTACAATGTCATGATTTTATTTTTAAGATAAAAAATAAAATCTTTCAATGCAACTGATGCCCGGCATCACAAATTTTACAAAACCATTGCGTCCTTGCGTCTTTGCGTGATTCCTTTTAGTCGTCTGCATAGAATCTCTATCCATGCATTCTCTTGTTCATCTCTTCGGCAATGTACGAGGCCACATTATCAGCATAAGAATTCATGCTGAAACCGGCATCGTAACCCAACTCCTTGGCCAATTCGTGCGAAATTCGCGGACCTCCGCAAATTAGTATCACTTTGTGCCGCAGCCCTTCAGCTTCAAGCATTTCCACCAATTCAGTGAGGTTCTTGATATGAACGTCTTTCTGGGTAACCGTTTGCGAAACCAATAGAACATCTGCCTTCAGCTCAATGGCTTTGGCGATAAACTCCTCGTTGAGTACCTGGCTGCCCATGTTCAGGGTGTCGAACATTTCGTAGCGCTCCAGGCCGTAGTGTCCGGCATAGCCTTTCATGTTCATGATGGCGTCAATGCCCACGGTATGTGCATCGGTTCCGGTGCTGGCCCCGATAATTATGATTTTGCGGCCAATGTTGTGGTTCACATATTCGTCGGTCCCCTCCATACTCATTACCGTTGATTCCACCTTGGGCACCGTAATAGTGGTGTAATCCACGGTGTGGCTGCAACTTCCGTAGCAAACGAAATAAGTATAACCGGGCGTAAGCTCCTTGTAATAAACAATTTGCGGGTTTTCAAATCCCATTTTCCTCATCAACTGTTTGGCTGCTTCAATGGCCTCATCCGTGCAAGGCACTGGCAAGGTAAAGCTGAGCTGGGTTTTACCGTCATTCAGGGTGTCGCCGTATGGCTTGATGTGGGTCAAATCAAGGGTCTGATTCCCTTCTTTTTTGTCCATAGAGTAGTTTCCGCCGCTCATATCGTGGTTTCTCCTTTCATTAATCCGATAAATGGGTTGCTGTATTCTGCCGATTTCTGTACAACCCCCTGCAAGCCCTTGCCGCCAGTTTTGGAGCGTTTTACATCGCCAAAAATTCCTTTTTCGAGGGATGAAAACAGCCCTTCTTTTTCAATGCGTCCCAGCAATTCAATGGCTTCTTCCAGCACTTGCTGTGCGCGCTTGCGGATGATTCCGTCTTCCTTAAATTCTACTTCGTCGCCTATATTTTTCATGTTGCTGAAAATGTAGCGGGCATTTTCGATGGCCACCGCGCGGTCGCTCATAAATGGGGTGTGGATGGCTTCGGTCATCATTCCGAGTAGTTGAATGCCCTGTCCGGTCCAGATGGAAATCTGGTTGAACAGCGCATTTTGAATCTGTCCCCTGAAGATGTTGCCGGTCATAAATTTAGTGGGCGGCATATATTTAAGGGGGGCTTTGGGGAAGATTTCGCGGGTCATTTGCGCCTGTGCCAGTTCATAGAGGAAGCCGTTTTCGAGTTCGGGATTCATCTCAAAGGCGTGGCCCAGTCCCATTTGCTCTTCGGGCAAACCGGCCATTAAAGCCAGCTGTTCGTTGATGAGGTCGCTGGCCAGCACGGTGCGGGCTTCTTCATAAGCATCGGCGGTGGTGAGGTAGTTGTCTTCACCGGTATTGATGATCACTCCCGCGAAAGCGTTGATGGCGCGTGAAAAATACTGATCAATCAGGGTGCGCTGCATGTTGATGTCGCGGAACAAAATCCCGTAAAGGGCATCGTTCAACATCACATCCAACCCTTCGAGGGCGCCCATGGCTGCAATTTCGGGCATACACAGTCCCGAGCAATAGTTGCACAGGCGGATGTAGCGGCCCACCTCCTCCCCCACCTCATTCAGCGCGGTGCGCATGATACGGAAGTTTTCCTGTGTGGCAAACGTTCCGCCAAAGCCTTCGGTGGTAGCGCCAAAAGGTACATAATCGAGCAGGCTCTGACCGGTGGTGCGGATTACCGCGATGATGTCGGCTCCCTGACGGGCGGCGGCCTGTGCCTGAGTCACATCTTCATAAATGTTGCCAGTGGCCACGATAACGTAAATATAGGGTTTGGCACCTTCGCCTAGAGTAGCGATGTAGTTTTCACGACGTTTACGGTTGCCCGAAATCCGTTCAATGGCCTGCTTAATATAGGGTTTCAGGGCGATTTCCCGCTTTTCGGCGGAATAGACATTTATACGACTAAAATCCAGTTTGCCTTCCGAAACCTGCTCGGCAATCTGCTGGGGATTTTGATTGGTTTCTATCAGTGCATTGGCAAGATGAAACAATATGCCCTGGTTCAGAACGCCTTTTTCCTTGAGAGTATCCACTATAATATTCGGCAGTGGCACTTCGTTGGCATCAATACCATCAATGCCCAGCAGGCGGCAGAGCGTGCGCTCCACGGTCACGGTGGTGTAGCCTTCAACAAACTGCTGCACCGGATTGGCTATGTTTTGTGCCAGCCGTTTCGCTTCTGCCACTTTATTGAAATCGAGTCCTAATTTACTCTTTTGCATAGGGTTAGTTATGAAAATTCTAAAATGTTTTTTCGTTTTGGTCTGCATATTGCCGGGCGCGACGGGTCAGTTCCGGATCAATGCCCAGAATTTGAGCAATCTGCAGGGCTTCCCGGGGCACTTCATCGTTTGTGTGTTCAATCAGGGAGTAATCCATATAACGGTTGATGTTCGCCACCGTGATGGGTTCACTGTTTTGCGGAAAGCTCAGTCCTTTTACACGCAGTTTACGGCAATGGGTTTGCAATCCACTGTAGTGCGTGGTTATCAGGCTTCGTACGTGGAGTGCTTCCAGCAAATCAATCAAAGCATTTGCGATGGCGATGCCTTCGTGCGGATTGGTAGTTCGGGCAGGTTCATCAATCAGCACCAAAAGCTTACTGCCAGCCCGTGCGCGGGAAATGACGGCCTGAATGTTCAGCATTTCAGTGGCGAAAGAAGAAAGGCCGCTGAGTTCAGATTGCTCATCGCCAATGCCAGTCATAACTTTTTCTATCGGAACCATTTCCGCGGAAGCGGCCGCCACATAAAAGCCAAACTGGAACAAATACTGGTTCAGGGCGACGGTCTTTAACAACACGGTTTTGCCGGCCATATTTGCGCCGGTAATGATGCAGGGAGCCTTGTACAAGCTGATATCCCAGGGTTGGAAAGTCCGCCTTTCCTGCTCCAGCAGGGCTTTTACCTGTGGATGGAACAATCCCGCGAAGGTGGTGACTTCCTCTGAAATTTTCGGTTGCACCAGATTGAGGTCGATGGCCAGCCGGGCGCGGGCCATCATAAAATCGAGCTCAGCCACGCCCAACCAGGCAAAAGCAATATCTGAATGGAACGCCCAAAGCTTTGCCGAGAGCTCCTTCCTTATAGTATCTTCAATTTCGATACACTTTTCATAAAGGACATGCGCCTCTTCCGACTGCGGGTCATCCATAGCTTTGTGTTTCTTTCGGAGCGAAGCCAGCTTTTCGCTGTAGGCAGAATAGATGAAAAAGTGCGCGGTACGGTTTCCCTCGGGATCGAGCAGTTCAACTACATCATTTAAAACGGGGAGGGCGATGCCACTGTAATCCAATATTTTAAGCTGTTTGCTGATTTCGTCTGCTATCAGCGCGAAACGCTTGACTTCAAACAACTCAATGTCATCCAGCACGGTGCGGCCGCTCAGGTTATTAAGTGTGCCCTGAATATCGTGCAACTGCATCAAGCCCTGAACTATACGGTTAATGGCACCCTGATATTCCGGATTTTTGATGCGTTCCACCATCCCCGAAAGGAGGTAGAATTCCTTTTCCAATTCTGACACATCGGTGATAAAAATTTGCGACAGCATGCGCTGCCTGCCCGCCGATGAGTGCAGTTGCAACAGCCCGGTGATATAACTAAGCCCGCTTTGATGATGTATCGCGTTTCCGAGGGTCATGGTGGGTCAGAGTTTGAAGATATCGTAAACGGGAATGCCTATTTTCCCGGTAAGCTTTTCGCGAAGCTCTTTGGAATCAAGGATATAGCCTTGTGGCGAAACCGGATTTACGCATACGGCAATCAATTTTGTATGCAAAAGTACTTTAATTTGCCCGCCTCTCTTTGTAAATGCCTGATAACTTTCCTTATCGGCGAAAATACGGGAGAAATCCCGGGCAATAATCACGGTTTCCTTAATACCCGGCTGCATGCGCAGAAAGTTAAGCAATCCGGCGGTTACCGCACCACTCACATAAAAAGTATTGCCAAATGAAAACAGTTTCTTTTTGTTGGATTCGAGCAAAAAAGCCGATTCAATGCCAAGATCATGAATTTCCCCTTCCGCATCAACCGCCCACAGGCCATTGGCGATTTGCATCATGACTTCGTTTTGCGGAGATTCCCATTCCGGAAGGCAAATCAGTTCATGTAAATAAGCTGTTTTGGATATCAGTGTATGCATATTTGCTGAAAGGGCTGCACCGGTGGCCAATACCATGCTTTCAGTAATGGCCGGTGATCCGGGGCTTCGTCGCGAAAGCGCGCCGTCCACCAGTGTCGTTTCCACCCCAAATTGCGCCATAGAATCAATCAGCTTTTTGAGCCAAAAGGTCTCCGAAGGGCCTGAAATCATAACTTTCCCACTTCCGGTAACCCTGGCCGTTACCAACCTGCCCAGCGAAGTGCGCTGTTTGCTGAGGTTTAGGATTTCAGCATCCAGTTTCTTACCACGGTAATGAGCTTCGCTGGTTACAAATACATCGCCTTCTTTCAGGAAAATCTCCGGTTTGTGGGTTTGCGTAACCTGATCCAGGCCTTCACCATCCAAACCAATAGAAGTGATGGCCAGCCGGTGGTTTGATTTGCCCAGACGCCTCAAAATATAGTTTAAACACTCGGTTTTGCCCGTGTTTTTCTCCATCCCGACAATGGAAACACTTTTGTATTTTAATATTTCATCAACAAAGGGCATGGTATGAATGAATGGAATGTTGAGGCCGTTAGGAACTCGGCGGTTGATAAAAAATCAGGCATTGTTTTGTGCTAAATATAGATCAAAACAATGTTTTTAGGATAAAACCTGAAGATTCTTCGCTTCGCCAGTCTGCCTGACGGTAATCTGGCAGGCAGGCGAAACAAAGTGAAGAATCTCTTTCTTAAAATGAATTTAATCGGACCATAATTACACCAAAGTCATATCACCCAGGCACGGCAGGGTTTTGCAATTTCAATTCAATAAGCATGAGGCAGGCGTTTGCTCTTTCTCTTGATTAACCAGATTGGCCTCAACCCCGATTTTACGCAGGTTACGGTTTAAGTCGGCAGGTTCAAGTGAAAGCTGCTTGCCGGCCAAAAGAGATGAAACTCCTTCTGTTTCCTGACTGGCACAATCCTTACAATGGCAAACAGTGTCGTATGCATTTGGCTGTGTATAGGTGGTAATTACCCCTTCAAAATTGCGTAAGGCTACTTTTTCAGGGCTTTGCGAAATGAGGTAAGTGGGCATCACCGGAATTTTTCCTCCACCACCGGGGGCATCCACCACAAAGGTAGGCACTGCATAACCGGAAGTGTGGCCGCGCAATCCTTCAATAATTTCGATGCCTTTGGATACAGGGGTACGGAAATGTTCCAGTCCCATGGAAAGGTC
>JBBQBC010000027.1:0-25907 GCA_038317155.1 Bacteroidales bacterium | reverse complement strand
TTTCTAATTATAATTTGGGTCCTCAGGTTCCCGGTACACCAACCACATCATCCACTTTTTGGATTGTTTTCCAGAGAGGATCCAATAATAGCACAGATGCTGCCTACAGGGATAGATTGGGCCCGGGATATGGATCAAACTTTAATACAACCTCCTTATTATCAGCTGCATCAATAACCACTCCTTTTGCACTATCAGGTAATTTCGTCCCTTACGGAGGCTATGACAATACAATTAAGCATGTTGTACTGGGATACAGCGGAACTACACTCGTAAGCGCAGTATCCACGACCCTTTCAACAGGGGCCTTTGTACTGATATGTCCTGATGGAACCACGATTGACAAAATTGAAGTCAGGGCAATTGATAATTCGCTGATTGTAGACATAACAGGAAGCTGGAGTGCCTCAACTACAGTTGGTAATATCCCTAACCTGCCTATCGTTGCAGCCCCCACTTTTTCTCCTCTGACGGGCACTTATTATTTACCATTCTCTGCAACCATCAGTTGCACTACGCCTAGTTCATCAATCTATTACACCACCGATGGAACCGACCCAAACAATACCGGCAACGGAACCTTCTATACCATACCAGTCCCTATAAGCAGCACCACTACACTGAAGGCGATTGCCTATGCCACCGGACTTGATCCGAGTATTGTTGCCAGTGAAGTATATACCTTCCCGGTCATTAATAATGTGGCTAATATTGCTGCCCTGCGCGCAGGCCTGACCGATGGTACAATCTACAGACTTACAGGCGAGGCAATTCTCACTTTTCAATCGGCTACCCGCCATGCCAAATATATCCAGGATGCCTCCGGTGCTATCCTGATTGATGATTTGCCAGGAATTATTACATCCATTTATGCCCTGTATGATGGTATCACCGGCATCACCGGTACCTTATTCCCATTTAACGGGATGTTGCAATTTGTTCCGTCTGTGGATCCAGGTGCCCCGACCAGTTCGGGAAATACCGTTGTTCCTGAAGAAATTACCTTATCAGGCCTAACCACTGCTTACCAGGCAAAGCTGGTAAAGGTGCTGAATACCACCATTACAGGAACAGGCAACTTTGCTGTAAGTACAAATTATCCCATTTCTGATCCGAGTGGATCCGGAGTTATGAAAACACAATACGCTGACGTGGATTATATTGCACAACCAATTCCAGCTGCTCCACAGGATATCATCGGTGTTGTACTGCAAAATAACGCAACATCCCAGCTTGTACCCAGAAGCCTTACCGATTTTACCCCAAGTTCTGGCCCGGTTATTATTGCGAATCCAACTTCGCTTTCAGGGTTTAATTACAGTGCGGGTGCCGGAGGGCCATCAACCTCGCAATCTTATGTGCTGACCGGCTCAAGTCTGAGCGGGTATCCGGGAACTATTACCATATCGCAAAGCAGCAGTTTTGAGGTATCAAGCGATAATAGCTCATTTGGACCAACTGCCACCGTACCGTTTACCTCCTCCACCCTCAACCCGGTAAATGTATATGTCCGTTTGAAAGCCGGATTGGCTTCAGGAGTTTACAATTCAGAAATAATAGCCACTACAGGTGGTGGTATACCTTCACCGGTTAATGTTACCTGTAGCGGAACTGTTTACGCTAGCGAGCCGACAAACCATGCATCAGGATTTGCCGCCACCGCTCCGGTTTATAATGCAGTTACCGTAACCTGGTCGGATAACGATGGCACTCAGCCTGCCGAAGGATTCCTGATTCTGGCCAATACAACCGGAACCTTTAACGTACCTGTGGATTTGGTTTCTCAGGCAAACGATCCGATTCTCAGTGACGGAGCAGGTGTTATGAATGTTGCACATGGCGTTCAGACATACACCTGGGCAGGACTCAACCCTTTAACAACCTATTATTTCGAAATTTACCCCTATACAAACTCGGGTATTTTGATCGATTACAAAACCAACATTGCTGCACCAACTGCCAATGCCACCACTCCTGCTAACATTGCTACTCCGCTTGCTGCATGGACATTTGACGTAAGCTCCCAGGCGCCCAACACTCCTACGGTAGTAGCAGCCAACTTAGGTACACAGGCAGGCACTGCAACACTTTATTCAGATGGCACCAACGGATCTTCGTTATGGGTAACAGCTACCAGTGGTAATGAACTTACCATGTTTGGTGGTACAATCCTCAATGACCCACGGACTACTACAATTTCAGGATCCGCCTATGGTCTTCTCAGCGGAACCGGCAATATAGCAAACGGTAAGAGTATGGTACTTAAATTTTCAATGACAAATTTCGAGAATCCTATACTCACTTATGCAACCAGATTTTCCTCTGCAACAGGTTTTAGCACTCACCAATGGGCATGGAGCACAGATGGGACGAACTTCACCAATTTTGGTATCAATACGGCTCCAACCAGCACTACTTTTGTCGCCAAAGCCCTTGATCTCTCGTCCATTGATGCACTTGATGGTGCTGCTGTTGTTTATCTTCGCATTACATTATCAGGTGCCACGAGTAGTACCTCTAACAACAGGCTTGATAATTTTGTTATAAATGCTACACCTACCGCACCTTCCTTCAAAACCCTTAATGTCAGCGTGCTACTTGAAGGATTATACGAACCAGGCACTGGAATGATGAGGCAGGCCCGAAACGAGACAAGTCCACAATTCGGAGCAGGTATTGCCGATCAGGTTTCGGTTGAACTGCATAATGCGGTTACCCCTTTTGGTGCTGCATACACTTTCAACAATGTTGATCTGAACATTGACGGAACTTTGTCAATCAACACCCTTCCTGCTGCAATCACAGGTTCTTACTACCTTGTAATTAAACATCGCAACAGTATTGAAACCTGGAGCGGCGCTCCGGTTACATTTGACGGAACCGGCCCTTTCACCTACAATTTCACCACTTCTGCATCACAAGCTTATGGTAGCAATATGTTGCTAATTGGAACAGTCTATGTCCTTTATGGTGGCGAGATTGTATTGGATGGTGGAATTGACACCACCGACATGACCGATGCTGACAACGGTGCTGCCAATTATCTTAGTGGTTACATCAACACCGATGCAAATGGAGATGGTAATATTGATACCAGTGATATGACCATTGTTGACAACAATAGTTCAAACTACATTGGATCAGTTCATCCATAAATCTGACAAAGGAATCCCCTTTAAAAATTAAGGGGGATTCCTTTCTTCATAAATTATTCTGAAATATTTTTTCTGATTATAAACCAAAACCTCAAACCTATGAAAAGCTTATTTACAAAATTATCCATTGCCGCATTGCTGCTTGCTCTTATCATGTTGGGCTCGTTAGCAAAAGCACAGGTCATTCTGGCACCAACTGGAATATCCGATTTTACGATCTCGGTGCTAAATCTGACCCAACCAACTGACCATACACTCGAATTCGATGTGTACCTGAAGGACACTGACCCAGATCAACCCTTTGAAATGGCTTCCGTTCAGTTAGGATTCCTTTTAAACTCATCTATCCACACTGGTGGTGTACTAACAGGCACCTACGACAACTCCGGCTCAGGGTTAAACTTTCCACAACAGTTTACGACTTATGTGAGCGTCGTATCACCAGTAAACGGTTACCCTGGTCTGACTTTGGTAAGGATGGCCGGTAAAGCACCTCCAGGCTTTGGTAATGGTACAATTATATCAACCACAGGTGACGGTACCCAGGTAACCCACTTCATACTTTCCAGTACTGTTCCGTTCACAGCAAATTCTTTATCAAACCTTACCTTCACTTCAAGTACAGTCCTAAATCCGCTTTACGGAACTAAAGTTGCCCAGTATATTAATAATATTAACACCCAATTGTTGGTAACACCAGGCGTTAACGCCCTTGTTTGCTGCAATCCCATTCTTAATCCTCCCTTCCCGGTTGCATTTAATGTAACCGGCACCGGCTCTTATTGCCAGGGTGGCCCGGGCATCCCTGTCGGCCTTGATGGTTCAGAAGTTGGCACCACATACACCCTTTATAAAGATGCAGTAGCCCAGGTTCCTACCGTTGCCGGAACAGGATCTGCCATTACTTTTGGGAATCAATTGGTTGGAACCTACACCGTTGAAGGCACCAATACCACTGGTACAGTCATGATGACCGGCAGCGCGGTTATTACTGAAAGCACTCCTGTTGCTGTAAGCGTTGCTGCTGCTCCCGATCAGAACAATATTTGCCAGGGAATCAGCGTTATTTTTACTGCAACGCCTACAAACGGAGGCACACCTTCATACCAGTGGTATGTGAATGCTGCCCCGGTTGGCACAAACCAGGCTACCTATACTTACGCACCGGCTAATAACGACGATGTATATGTTGTTATGACTTCCAGTCTTGGTTGTACCACCGGAAATCCGGCTACGTCTGCGACAACTACCATGATTGTTATTCCATCACTCCCGGTAAGCGTTGCGGCTTCTCCTGATCAGAATAATATTTGTCAGGGAACCAGTGTTACATTTGCCGCTACCCCAACTAACGGCGGAACACCTTCATATCAATGGTATCTCAATGGAACAACAACTGGTCTGAACCAGGATACTTACACATTTACTCCGGCAAATGGTGACCAGGTTTATGTTGTAATGACTTCAAGCCTTCCGGGATGCTTAATGGGCAATCCGGCAAATTCAGCAACCACCACGATGGCAGTATTTGCTCCGGTTGTGGCCAGTGTTACTGCTGCTCCTGGTCAGAACAATATATGTGCCGGTACCAGTGTTACCTTTACTGCAACTCCTGTTAATGGCGGAGCAACACCTGCATATCAGTGGTATCTCAATGCAGCACCGGTTGGCACCAATCAAGCTACTTACACATTTGTTCCCTTAAACGGAGACCAGGTTTATGCTGTGATGACAACTAGCATTCCGGCTTGTATTGCCGGCTCACCGGCTACTTCCAATACAACAACTATGGTAGTAAATCCTCTGTTGCCGGTTAGCGTTACAGCAGTTCCGGGTCTGAACAATGTTTGTCAGGGGACCAGTGTTACCTTCACTGCAACCCCGGTAAATGGCGGAACTCCAACCTACCAGTGGTATCGCAATAGCTCACCTGCTGGTTTGAACCAGGCAACTTATACCTTCGCACCAAACAATGGTGACCAGGTTTATGTTGTAATGACTTCCAGCCTCCCCTGTATTTCTGGAAGCCCTGCCACTTCAGTTACGACTACAATGGTAGTAAATCCGCTGCTTCCGGTCAGTGTAACCATAGCACCTGATCAGAATAACGTATGTCAGGGTGTGAGTGTTACTTTCACTGCAACACCTGTCAATGGTGGCACTCCTGTTTATCAGTGGTACCGCAACAGTGCCCCGGTAGGATCAAACCAACCAACATACACATTCGTTCCAAATAACGGGGACCTGGTTTATGTGGTGATGACATCAAACGCAACCTGTGCTACCGGCAACCCGGCAACATCAGCTACAACGACCATGTCGGTATATCCTCCTCTTGTTGCAAGTGTTACTGCATCCCCTGATCAGAACAACGTTTGTCAGGGAACCAGTGTTACTTTCACAGCAACCCCGGTTAACGGTGGAACTACACCTGCTTACCAGTGGTATCGTAATGGATCACCTGTTGGAACAAATCAGGCAACATACACATTCGCCCCAAATAATGGCGATCAGGTATATGTAGTTATGACATCCAGCATTTCGTTCTGTATTACAGGAACCCCGGCAACATCCAGTACAACAACGATGACTGTTAATCCTTTGTTACCGGTTAGTGTAACGGTGGCACCTGACCAGAACAACTTCTGTCAGGGTACCACAGTAGTTTTCACAGCAACTCCGGTTAACGGGGGCACACCTGCTTACCAGTGGTACCGTAACGGAACTGCCGTTGGTTCGAACCAGGCAACCTATACCTTCGTTCCAAATAACAATGATCAGGTTTATGTTGTAATGACATCGAATGCAACCTGTGCAACAGGAAACCCTGCAACCTCGAATGTTGTGACAATGATTACCTTCCCTGGTGGCACTGCAAGTGTTAGCATTGTGGCTGGTTCCAATAACGTTTGCGAAGACACGGAAGTGGTATTCACCGCTTTCCCGGTTAACGGCGGCACACCTTCATACCAATGGAAAGTAAATGGACAGAACGCTGGCACCAACAGCTTCCAGTTATCTTACTTCCCCGAAAATGGAGATCAGGTCCAGGTAATAATGACATCAAGCCTGGTTTGTGTATCCAACAACCCGGCTACATCCAACACAATTGCCATGATTGTAAATCCGACGGTAACCGTTACAGCTACTATAACAGCGGAAGAAAACGGATTGTGTGCCGGTGAGCAGATGAGCTTCTCAGCTACGACTACCAATGGTGGTAACAGCCCTGTTTATCAGTGGCAGGTTAACGGCAACAATGCCGGAACCAACAGTCCGGATTTCTCTTATATTCCGGTAAATAATGATGTGGTAAACCTGGTGTTCACTTCAAGCCTTTACTGTACAGTTGCGAATCCAGTGACCTCCAACAACATTACAGCATCAGTTAATGCACTTCCTGTTGTTACATGGCCTTCGTACGAATATCCTACCCTTTGCATCAACTGGCCTCCGGTTGAACTTTCAGGCGGATTACCTGCAGGTGGTGATTATTCAGGTCAAGGTGTGGAGAATAACATGTTCTCTCCAGGAGTCGTGGGTGTAGGAACTTACGAATTAACATACACCTATACCGATGACAATGGCTGTGTTGGAACTGCTGTTTTCACTGTAACTGTTGATGAATGTGTTGGTACCGAAAATCCGGCTCTGAATGCTTCATCGGTTGTTCTTTATCCTAACCCGGTCAGCGACAGATTGTTTATGAAGTATAACAATCAGTTTAATCTGGAAACTATCAGGATTATCAATAACACCGGTAATCTGGTTATTGAGACCAATCAGACTGGTAATATTTCACAGAGTGGAATTTATGTTGGTCAGTTGAGTCCTGGTATTTACACGCTTCAGGCTATCTTTGGCAATGGAATAATCAACAAAGTTTTCGTTGTTAAATAGTTTTTCTTAATCAAGAAAAAGACCGGTCAGTTTGGCCGGTCTTTTTTTTTGCATCAGTTAGGGTCTGCTTGACTCAACTTGTTTTCAATTAGGATGTATTTACCTCTTTCAAAGGGTGATGTGTTTTCGTTATTTTACATTCGGGTACTAAGGATTATTTCAACAATAGGGGTTGCGTTTATAATAAAGTATATCATAACCCAATCCCTTTAGTTGTTTTTCAAGTTGCGTTGCCTCCGCCTGAACGAGTCAAGCGGACAGGCCTGTTTTTCTGTTACAAACAGACAAGCTTCACTTTAAGATCATTGCAGTCAAATGCTTCATTGAATGTTACGGCATTCAGTATCATAATCTGCCAGAGTTGTTGAATTTTTCTCCATTCTGCATGCAAAGTTTATTAGTGCAACCTGCTCATTTCCTTGCATCAATATTTTAATATCTTGTAGCATATCATTGATATACAATTGTTTAGAAAATAGTCAGTAGACCCTATTTGATGAGATTGTTTTATAGTCCCTGATAAATTATCATCGGGATTTAGCATAAAGTTTAATTGATGCAGCAAATTCAGAACAACTCCAGGTATCAGGTGAGGCTTCTCCGGTTCCTGAGTAATCGGATAAAATGCGATCAGGCATAAGTCCGTATGTATTACTATTTTCAATCATCCAGTCAATATGAACAGCGGCCCGACTCGGAATATGCTGCCTGACAGCGTATTTAGCATTCGACGCTGTTACAGAAAAAACCAAACTGAGCCCGTAGTCAGTCAGCCAACCTTTATCATGCGCTTCAAAAAACCTGACCCCACCACCATCAGTCAGATTTTCCCATGTATAGTCATACGAAAGGCGCATAAGATCATCGTCCGGAAATCCCCAGAGAACGCCAAAAACATTTGTTGCATCCCATAAATACAACAGTTTACCCTTAATCCTGAAGAAATTGAAGTACCCATCTGACTTATCCGCCCAATATCGGCGCGCAGTATAGGTTTGCCGGGTAGTATCATACAGCATTACCAGATTCTTTGAAATGGTTCTCCAGGCTTCGGAATATTTCTCATTTAAATCTGCACGACCAAATTTGATAGCAAATTCAGCAGCACTCATCAGGCCGGCTGCTACAATCATATTGGTAGCAGGCAAATAGCCCGTCCATTCGACAATGCCACTTTCGTAAAGGAGACCCTGCGAATCAATTGATTCAGCAAGGAAATCAGCCAAATCATAAATCAGACTGGTATCGGCCAGCAAAATACCGTATTTCAGATAATAATCATGCAAAAGGCAAATCAGGTAACCACCGGCATCCCATTCAGGTTCGTCGTACCGGACGCCAGAACCAGCATCAACTGCATCACCTGATGCATCGTATCGTGCGTAAAACTCACTATGCTTATCATGGGAAATCTGCCTAGAGGACCAAAACCTTATGATATTCCCGGCAGACTCAGAATAACCGCATTCCATCAAATTTCGTGCAACCATCATCGCGTTGCGTGGATATAGCTGCGGTAAACCTTTGGTTAGTAAATGTCCGGTGATATCTGCCGGAACCAGCCCGTTAAGGTTGGAACAATAAGCAGCATAAAGATTCCTGCTGTAATAGTTGTTGTATATGAGCTGCACTGAATCTTTAGCATTCGGGTAAGGTAGTAATCCTTTGCGAATCCAGGAATCCCAGTATTTTTCTGAATCTGACCATAAACCAGTTGATTGATTCAAACTATCAGCCTGCTGTGTAAGTTTCTTTTCATCAGTACCAACCAGCAAAAAAACTTCAACCCTGGGAGCCTTGGATTGGGTAAAATTCAATTCAAGGATTGTGCTGCTTTTTTTATAGACATCGACTGCAGCATCTGAGTATAAAATAAAGAATACATTATTTGACCACTTTATAAAAAGCTGTCCGTTTTTTAACGCTTTTACTTCTGTAAGTTTTACCTGCCCATCAGGAGAAGCTTTATCATTTAGATCAATTGTAAAGACAGGCCATCCAGCCTCCTTGCTGTAATTATGGCATTGGAAAATAAACCCGTTGAAAATCCCTGCCCTGACGGAATTTTTATGCAGGATTTTTCCCTCTCTGAAGAAAGATGAACTGACGGTAAAAAAGTCTGATAATCCAGTTAAACTGCTGTCTGCAGTTACTTTTCCCTGTGCGTCAAATATTTCGAATTTTGTAGATTTAATATAATCTGCCGAATAGTCTTTAAAATACAGATGCCTGAAACCTACTAAACCATCTTTGGCTGTGATTCCCGGATCATCGCTGTAAACACCGCAAATCCTGCCAGTCCCTATAACAGCGTTTCCGGGCCACTTCCCGGCCGATACACTATTAATGAGAAGAAAGACAATAATACAGGAGAATCTGAACTTCGCATTCATTGTTATAAAATTTCCTGAAGCCTGATAATTCTGTTGCTCTAGGTAATGTAAAGATAAGCAACTAATTAGCAAATTAGTATAATTATATCAATTACCGACCTGAAATAATAAAAGGTTTGCAAACTAGACTTTCAGTAAGACAAAAAAGAAAGCCGGAATTAAAGCAAAATCTCCTTTATTTTTCCCTTAATGTTAACTATTTGAAAACCAGCAAATAATCAATGGTTTGCTAACAAAAGAACAAATATTTCGCAACCGGTCTTCATTTATGCGGAGTTATGAAAAGATGATTGAAACAAATAAATTCACCTTATAAAGATCACAATTAGTGTACTTTAAACACTAACACTCCAACAAAGATATTTTAATATCAGGCACATCAGACGATAATCATTATTATTTTTCAAAACAAATTGCAAAACAAGTCAATATATTGATATTCTGTATTATATAAAGATTACAATTTATGATAAAATCCATTTCCAGGTATAACATTGAATATTATTTTTGCATTGGTTCGTTTGTTATTTAACAATCAGTTATCATCAATTTTACACTAAGCTACCCGGATAAATCATTAATAATGTATATTTGCCTTTGATACTAAAAGCAATATTTGTAATTCACTGGTAATTTAAACCTAACTAGCATATAATGGATTACAACAATAATTCACTTAATTATCATGTATCCGTTGACTGTGTCATCTTTGGCTTTGATTTCGGGAAACTCAATGTATTGCTGTTAGAACGTCATTTTGTCTATAATGAAATCGAATATACTGACCTGAAATTACCCGGCGATCTTGTGAGAAAAGATGAAGATCTTGACACAGCAGCTTCCAGGGTATTAAAGGAACTTACCGGTTTAGAAAACATCTACCTTAAACAGTTCGCGGCCATTGGCACGCCTAACCGCCTCAACAGAGTTGAAAGAGATATGGAATGGCTCAGGTATATCGGACATCCGGAGGAAGATGTAGTTACGGTTGCCTATTATTCTTTAATCAATATAGATCAGGATAAAATCGATAAATTCAGCTTACAACCCAATACAAGATGGTATCCTGTAGCCGAAATTACAGAACTGGCCTTTGATCATGAAGAGATTCTTGGAGAGGCACTTACAACTTTAAGATCGGAACTCCGTTCAAATCCAATCGGGTTTGAATTACTGCCATCTAAGTTCACACTGAGCCAGTTACAAAAACTATACGAGGTTATTCTGGGTGCCGACCTTGACAAAAGAAATTTCCGGAAAAAAGTGTCAAATATGCCTTACGTTGTCCCAATCAACGAAAAGGAAAGGGATGTTTCCCACAAACCGGCGCGTTATTACATTTTCAGCAAAAAGGTTTATGAAAAAACCCGTAAGAATTCATTTGATTTCTCAGTCTGAAATTCGCCTGCTCATCAATCAATCCTGAATAATTTTTGTTTTGTTGATGAGTTTAAAACTCATTACCAACATGCAAAATATTGAACCGTTCTATTCCTGGCGACATCTTTATGATGCTTCCGATGATTCCAGGTCACCCTTTTACGGCCAGACTTATAGTGAAACCCAATGTATAAACTCTGTTTATAACTATTATATCCATCCCCTTTGGGATGAAATGGGTTCGGCAACCCTTTATGTAAAAATACTATATGCCGATTACAAACTCGGGTTTTGCGTAATTGAATTGTTAGGCGAATGGAATGATCTGTTGTACAATGATATTAAGTTCCTGAAACGCAATGTTGCCGAGGTATTGATGGATCAGGGAATAAAAAAGTTTATTCTGATTGGTGAAAACGTTCTTAATTTTCATGCTGACGATGATTCGTATTACCAGGAGTGGTTTGACGAACTGGAAGATGGATGGATCGCTTTAATAAACTTCAGGAACCATGTGTTGTCTGAAATACAAAGGGGCCGACTTGATTATTATCTGGCTACTGGTGGTAAACTGGACGATTTAAATTGGAGAACGCTTTCTCCTTTTCAGTTCCATTCTCTTGTTGACAATCTTATCATGAAGCGGTTAAATGCCTGAATATGTGAATAAAACAAATGAAATAATCCGGGTTTACGGCCGGGTTCAAGGCGTAGGGTTTCGATATTCAGCACAGCAGATTGCAACGTCAATGGGAATATTTGGCTATATTGCAAATGAGGCTGACGGGTCGGTTTATATTGAAGCCGAAGGTTCAACTGAACAACTGAATCAATTTATTGAATGGTGCCGGAAAGGCCCTTCCAGAGCTATCATTCAGGATGTAAGACACTTCCCGGGTCAACTGATGAATTATCCGTCTTTCAGAATAAGATAGGATTCCCGTTTTATTGAAATGTTAGATTTTGAGATAGAGCGAGGTTACCCTATATGGCGGTAGCCCTCAACATTTCGCGTTTGCCGGGAGGGCCGGGCAATCGTTCAGTCGCAAACCCTGAAACCTGAAGGCCACGACGGACATATCCTTTCGCTGCATAAGTTACCAATATGCCACCAACAGCCATACCAGCCCTTATTTTACTAAAAATCTCCGGCTGCCAGAGTTCTGGCTGTGTCTCAGCAGAGAACGCATCGAAGTAAACCAGGTTGAAATATCCGGTTTTGAGGCTGGTTTCTTCCAGCTTAAGTTCTGACCTTGAAAGCTGAAAAACCGGAGAAAGAAAAATCTCTCCTTTAGTCAGAAGGTGCATTCTCCTGAATTCATCAACATATCCACTTAGCCCCGTAAACTGACAATAATTTAACCCGTTTAAATCAACCCCATCAACCGGAAATGGCTCAATGGCATAATAGAATGTATCCCTGTGCGTTATGGTAGTTTCTGCCAAACTCAGCAAGCAGTTAAGTCCGGTTCCAAAACCGATCTCAAGAATCCGCAATTGATCTGATGATGTTTCATAACGCAAGCCTGCCTCAATAAAAACATGCTTTGATTCCTGAATAGCACCATGAACAGAATGGTAATGTTCGCCATGCTGCTTATTGAAAAGTGTACTGGACCCATCCCCGGTTATAACAATGTCTGTTTTGTCCATACCTCATTTATTATAGAGTACGTGGATATTAATTATATCATCATCGAAGGAATAAGACGCAACCGGCAGTATTTCAGGGAATACAAACACTTCAATCTTATCTGCAGATGCCACAAACAGTTTTCCCGATATGGGTTCATAAGCGATATCAACTGCATTGCTGACAGACAAAACTTTAACAAAACTGCCATTTGACGGTCGGTACCAATATATGCCATCCGAAAAAGCAAGAAATGCATCCTGAACTTCCGGCATAGATACCTTACGAATGTTACCTGGTGGAAAATCTTTCAATTTAACCAATGCGTTGAGTTCAAAGTTATAATTGTAAACGGCTGACAGCGAATTTTCGTTTACAAAAAGCAAGAGGCCATCTTTCCCAAAATCATTGATTGAACTAACCTTTCCGGTAAACTCAATTTCACGGAAAACACTTCCTCCGGGATAATTAAAGATGACTAACTTAGTATAGGTTGAATTGAAGGGTTCATAAACAGCAACCAACCAGTTTTGTTGCCTGGCTATATACGTAAAATAACCATTGTTATACTGCCTGCTGCGGAAGGTGTTGATTCCCGCTGCCGAGTAGCCGGAAACAAAAGCATCGCGCGTTGAAACAAAGACTTCATTGTTATCGGAATAAATGGCTGTAAAATAAGGTAGCGGTGGGCTGGTAACTGCCGGTATTGACCAACCGATTTCATTAATCCTGAGATTCCAGGCAGCAAGATTGCCAAATACAGAACCTGCCTTAAAAAACATTTGATGCCTGGAACAAACGGCACTTCCCGAATAATCACCACTGAAGGAAAAGCGCTCTGAGATTTGCCCCGTGGATGAAATGCTTTTCACTGCATATCCGGAAACCTGTTTTTTTGTAACCACCAGCAACGATTCCATAGATTTTGGAGCAGCTGTATAATAAATACTTTTCCACTCATTTGTAATTCCATTTGCGGTGCTGGTGCGCACATTGACAGAAAAAATTCCTGTTTCAGTCAAAAGGTTATTCAATACAAACATTGCAAAAATATTGGTCTCCTGCCCTACCGGGTAAAACATCTGAACCGGCATTACCGGCGAAGATTCGCTATCTGTAATGGCTATGCGCACATATTCTAATGCCTGTTTATTTGTGATGTTTGCCTTAACAACAACAGTATCCCCAAATCCAAATGATTGATTTTCATAAGGCTCAGTAATCTTAATATCAGGAACCGGACCTACAGCCTCTTCTGTTCTGCATCCAATCAGCAGTAAAAGCATTAATGCCAGAGTGATACCAATTAAACCTTTCATGATGTAAAAATAGTAACAGTATGAAGCCATACTTAAAAAACTACTAAAACAATTTCCAGATCAACAAAAAATTGCAGGGCTTCAAGAAACTGTTTACTTTTATGATATAAAACAAACTGCTATGTTAGACCAGGTAAAAAACGAGAAAGTTCTCTTTATTGACATCGAAACTGTTCCTCAATACAGTAATTATGAACAACTTCCTGATATCTTCAAGAAATTGTGGGACATTAAAGTATCAAAATTATCACCAAAAGCAGAAGAGCTACCATCTCAAGTTTACGAGCGTGCCGGTATTTATGCCGAATTTGGCAGGATTATCTGCATTTCAGCCGGCTTTATCAATGAAGGAATGTTGAGGATTAAATCCTTTGCAGGTAAAGACGAGTCAGAATTGCTCAATAATTTTGCCAATATGCTTAACAATCGTTTCAGCAAACCTGATTTCCAGCTTTGTGCGCACAATGGCAAAGAATTCGACTTTCCTTATATAGCCCGAAGGATGCTGATAAACGGAATCAAAATTCCGGCTATCCTCGATACAACGGGTCGGAAACCATGGGAAGTTCATCACCTTGACACCATGGAAATGTGGAAGTTCGGTGATTTTAAAAACTATACTTCACTTGCTTTACTGACAGCAGTCTTTAATATTCCCACCCCGAAAGATGATATTGATGGGAGCCAGGTTGGCAGGGTTTTCTGGGAAGAAGATAACCTCAACCGAATTGTCGAATATTGTCAGAAAGATGTGGTCGCAATTGTGCAGCTTTTCATGAGATATAAAGGAGAAGATCTGATTTCAACTGAAAACATCGTCATTACTTAGTTTAAAGTAAAAAGTAAAAAGCTCAAAGCTCAAAGTTCAAAGCTCAAAGTAAAAAGAAAAAAGAAAAAAGTAAAAAGTAAAAAGCCTGTCTGCCTGGGCATCCAGGCTGACAGGTAAAAAGTAAAAAGCCTGATCGACTGACCAAATTAAACTTAATTTTTTAATGAGTTAGGTCGTTCAGGTGGGTAGAAATCCGATTGAGTGTTGGAACTTTCATTTTATTCGATGCAACATTTTACACTTAACATAGCTCTGGTCGTTAAAATTCGTTAAATATCAATAAAACAATCATCAGTTCTTCTTAAACGAGGCTGAAATTCATAAATTTGTCCGCTAAAACTTAAACTCAAACAAAATGAGAAAATCACCCCTGGCAGTCTTTCTTTTTGCGGTATTGTTTATAGCCGGAAATACAGTTGTGGCTCAAAAAAGTCAGAAGAAAACTGAAAAAGACGGAAAAACTATGGATTCCGGACATGCCCTTATCTTTAAAACCCATCAGGATACAATAAGCTATCTTATTGGAAGAGATATTGGTAAAAACATGAAAACCAATGATATTGCTGTGAATCCTGAACTTATGTTCGCCGGATTAAAAGATGGTATCAATGGAAACGATACTGTATTTACCCCTGAAGTTACTGAACAGTGTATGACGAAGTTCCAGCAGGAAATGATGGCAAAACAACAGAATAAGACTTCAGTCGAGTCAGCATCAGTTAAAGCTGCTGGTGCCGCATTTTTGGCAGAAAATAAAACCAAAGAGGGCGTTGTTGCTCTGCCCAGCGGTCTTCAGTATAAAATAATTACAGAAGGTACAGGTGAAAATCCCAAACCGGAAGATACGGTTGAGGTCCATTATACCGGAAAACTAATTGACGGAACGGTGTTTGACTCATCTGTTGAGCGTGGTGAATCCATCAAATTCCCGCTCAATGGTGTAATACCGGGATGGACAGAAGGTGTTCAATTAATGAAACCAGGTGCTAAATACATGTTTTACATCCCTTCCAATCTGGCCTATGGCGATAAAGGTGCCGGCCCTATTCCCGGAGGTTCAACATTGATTTTTGAGGTTCAATTGATTTCGATTGAAAAGAAATAGCTGCCTGAATATGTAAGAATATTAACATCCGGATTCGGAAATTTCAGGGTCAGAATGAGTGGTATAACCGCTGATTCTGACCCTGATCGTTTTATTATAACGATTTTCAATGATAGGAAATAAACCCTCCGAGCCTGGCGAAATAGATGGCGAAACGGGGTAATGCCGGAGGCATCACTTGAATATTTTCTAACACATAGAAACAGTAGATTAACATAGGCAGATAGAACATATTTTTCTCCGGGCAGCTCCTATTGCACGCAATGGTCTATGTGCCCGATAAAGGTTTTAGCAGAGTAAATCTTTCAGGCAATTCAACGATGAATATGTAATCTATGTGCCTATTCTGATGAAAATCGGGACAAGTCGTGTTGAAAAAAAAGCAAATATAGATAATGAAAATATTAAAGCTCGCCTATGACAATCAGACAAACAGGCCTGTCTGCTGGATGCAGTCAGGAAGGTTGATATCTATAGCAGGCCACAAATGAGGTTTATTTAATCACCATATTTAGTTAACACCTAAGATTTCTTCCAACTTGCTCTCAAGAGCTTTACCCCTTAATTTGCGTGCCAGTATTTTCCCATCCCGATCAATCAGAACGGTGTGTGGAATAGAAGTTACACCATAAGCTTTAGCCCCTTCGCTCTGCCAGTATTTCAAATCACAAACCTGTGTCCAGACGAGACCATCTTTTTCAATTGCACCAAGCCATGCAGCAGCATCGCGGTCAAGTGAAACCCCAAATATATCAAAACCTTTGTCTTTAAACCGGTTATACATTCTAACAACTTCGGGGTTATCGCGCCTGCATGGGCCGCACCATGCAGCCCAGAAATCGACCATAACAACCTTGCCACGCAATGAGGAGAGACTTATGGGTTTCCCGTCTCTGTCAGGAAGTGTTATTTCAGGGGCCATATTTCCCGGCTGAAGCTTTAATTCAAGGTCAACCCGGGATTTAAGGTCCGCAACCAATTTATAATCACCGAACCTGGCATGAAGTGCATCCGATACTTTTATGAATAATTCCAGATCAGAATCCATACTCAGTTTATCAATAAAGAACAGGGCAACCGGGGAACCCGTATTGGCCAATAATTGTTGACGTAAAAAATTCTTTTGCGCTTCAGAAATCTGCTCATACGCCAATTGTATCGCAGGTATCTGATTCTGAAGGTTTTCATTGCCCTTGGAATCGTTGAAGGCTTTGTTCAGGCTGTCAAGTTGCTTATCATACAGAGAACTTCTGGCTGCAATTTCATATAACAAACGGGTTTCCTCAGAACCGGAAATCACAGGGTTTTGGTTTAGTTTTTCTACATTTAGTTGTAAATCAATATTCTGGTCTGTCATCAATAACATGACATAATTTTCCGAAGAGAGATACAACCGGTAGATTGCAAGCTTTAGAACCGGCACTTTAAAACTGAATGAACCATCAGGAGTCGTAACTTTCGAGATTACTGTGGGTGGATTGGTTGCTATATCCGATAAAGCCAGATTCTGCATTCCGGCATTGGCTCCAGAAATTTTCCCTCTTATTAAAAGACTATCCTGAGAAAATGCATTGGAACCAATCATGATCCCAATTAAAAGTATGATTGCTGTTCTATAAATATTCGACATGTTGTTTAAATTTAAGGATCAAAAATAGAAAAAATAACGCCTTCAGCACAATTCACTTAATTTATTACCAAAATACCAGCCAGATCCAATCCTAAAATAAAAATAGAAACTTACTGGTATTCTGCTACTTACCAATGTTCATAACTAAATCTATTCAGGCAGGTTTTAACTTACTATGGATTTCATATTTTTGGAGAATGGAAGAGAATAAGAATATCGTCAGCGAAAGCCGAAAAAAAAGGACAAACCGTCTGCAGCCGCTCAGTGATATATTTGAACATGGGAAGGTTCCGCCACAGGCCGTGGATCTTGAAGAAGCAGTGCTTGGAGCCATTATGCTTGAAAAGGATGCGTTAGCTTCGATCATTGATGTTATCAGACCCGATGCATTTTACAAAGAATCGCACCAGATCATTTTTCAGGCGATCACCCGTCTTTTTACCAAAACAGAACCAATTGACATTTTGACGGTCACCAATGAATTGAAGTTTACCGGTGAACTGGAAGCAGCAGGTGGCCCTTTCTACATTGCCCAACTAACAAACAGGGTTGCCTCCTCGGCAAATACTGAATTCCATGCCCGAATCATACTGCAAAAATTCATTCAGCGTGAACTGATCAGAATTTCTTCCGAAATTATAAGAGATGCCTACGAGGATACGACAGACGTCTTCAATCTTTTAGATAAAGCTGAAAATCAACTTTTTAGCGTTGGCGAAAATAACATGCGGCGCAATTACCTCGATATGCATTCACTCATTCGTGATGCCGTGAAACAGATTGAGGCTGCGCGCAATCAAACAGGGGGATTTAGCGGAGTTGCTTCTGGCTTTACGGAATTAGACCGGGTTACAGGCGGCTGGCAACCATCCGACCTTATTATTATAGCAGCCCGGCCTGGTATGGGTAAAACAGCATTCGTGCTGACCATTGCCCGGAATGTTGCAGTGGATTTTAAAAAACCTGTTGCCGTGTTTTCACTTGAAATGTCTAGCATTCAGTTGGTTACCAGGCTTATATCTGCCGAAGCCTTACTTCCGGGTGATAAACTTCGCAAAGGTGCCCTCGAAAACTATGAATGGGAACAGCTTAATTCCAAGATCAACACGCTGATTGACGCGCCACTCTTTATTGACGACACACCATCACTTTCTATTTTTGAACTCAGGGCCAAATGCCGCCGCCTGAAGGCCCAGCATAACATTCAAATGGTAATCATCGACTACATTCAACTGATGTCGGCAGGAATTGACCGTAACAGTGGTAACCGCGAACAGGAGATCAGCATGATTTCACGATCGCTCAAGAGCCTGGCCAAAGAGTTGAATATTCCGGTTATTGCCTTATCTCAGCTTAACCGTTCGGTTGAAAACCGGCCAAACAAGAAGCCACTGCTATCCGACCTCAGGGAATCAGGTGCAATTGAGCAGGATGCCGACATGGTACTGTTTATCTACAGGCCTGAATACTATAATCAGAATCAGGATGAGAACGGAGCAAGTCTGGCGGGCCATGCCGAGTTGAGTATTGCCAAGCACAGAAACGGAGCTTTGAAAGACATTCCATTGCATTTTATCAGCAAGTATGCCAAGTTTACCGATCCTGAACAAGGCGAATTTACAGGCAATAATCAGTTGCAGCCAAATACAGGTTTCGAACAGGGCGTAAATACCTACACCCTTCCTTCTAAAATGAATACCATGGTAGAAGATCATGAGACTCCGTTTTAGGATTACCATGACTGATATTTCAATTTTTCTGAATTATAAATAAACTCAGGCCGGATAACAAAACCGGCCCGTTTTACGTTATAGGATAAAGTTTTTAATTAAATATGAAAAAGCAATTTTTACTCTTTCTCTTATTGGCACTTTTTACGCTAAGACTTTCGGCTGCATTTATCCTGATTCCCATGGATAACACCCAGAAAAATCACCTGAAAGCTTATGGTTTAGCCTACTGGGCCTTACAACAACAGGTTGAAGTAAGCTGGCTGCTCAATTACCGGGGCGGTAGTTTTATGCTTAAGCACCACCCGACGATTGAAGGAGAATGCTTGGTTAGGGGTATTACATACCAGGTAATTGCTGATGTTCAGGCTGATGCTATTCTTCAGGAGATTTCTGATCCACAGGTAAATATGGATGAAATGCGCCTTCAGAAAGCCCCCAGGATTGCTGTTTATACGCCAAAAAACAAACTTCCATGGGACGATGCCGTCACACTGGCTTTGACTTATGCAGAAATTCCTTACGATGTGGTTTATGACGAGGAAGTAATCGGCGGCGTATTACCATTGTATGACTGGCTTCACCTGCATCATGAGGATTTCACCGGGCAGTTCGGGAAATTCTGGGCTGTTTATCGCAATGCTCCCTGGTATCAGGAGGACGTAAGTATTTCTGAAAGTAATGCGCAAAAGCTTGGATTTTCAAAGGTATCGCAACTTAAACTGGCTGTTGCTCAGAAAATACGCGATTTTACCAGCGGTGGCGGTTATCTGTTTGCAATGTGTTCTGCCCCTGATAGTTATGATGTAGCCCTCGCTGCTCAAAACATCGATATATGCGATGTAATGTTTGACGGCGATGCAGCCGATCCTCAGGCCAATGAACATCTGGAATACAACAACTGCTTTGCGTTTACAGGTTTCAGCCTTGTTACCAATCCTTATGAGTACGAAATTTCGAATATAGATGTAACTACCACCCGTAAGGTTACCATGGCTACCGACTTTTTCACCCTATTCGAATTTTCGGCCAAGTGGGATCCGGTACCCACCATGCTTACCCAAGATCATGAACAGGTCATCAAGGGTTTCATGGGTCAAACCACAGCCTTTAACAAGAACTTTGTTAAGTCAGAAGTAATTGTTATGGGCGAAAATAAAGCAGCCAATGAAGCCAGGTATATTCATGGTAATTATGGCAAAGGCACCTGGACCTTCTATGGAGGGCACGATCCGGAGGATTACCAGCATTTGGTTGGCGACCCTCCCACGGATCTAAATCTGTATCCAAACTCACCCGGTTACAGATTAATCCTGAATAATGTACTATTCCCGGCGGCTAAAAAGAAAAAACAGAAAACCTGAAAACAAATTTTCACTCATTTACCGAAAAATTCAATCCTCTCATAATTCACACTTCATACCTGCCCCTATGCCCAGGTTACAAACGATTCTATTGACCCTTATTTTACTTGTTGGTACTAATCTTTACGCCCAGCAAAAGTTTTCAATAAGCGGCTATGTCAGAGAAAAAGGCAGCCGTGAATTACTCCCCGGGGTAAATATTTATCTGCCTGATCTCAGAGCCGGAACTACCACCAACAACTATGGTTTTTATTCGTTAACAATACCTGAAGGCAGTTATGAAATCAGGTATTCATTTATCGGTTATCAATCGGTAATTTTAACTGTTGAGTTGAATAAAGATGAGGTTCTGAACATTGACCTTGCATCCAGCCTTAACCTGAGCGAGGTAGTTATCTCTGCCGAAAAGGCAGAACGCATCAGTGAAAGCAGCCGGATGAGCATGATTTCGCTGCCTGTTAGCCAGATAAAAAACATCCCTGCTTTGCTCGGTGAAAAGGATGTTTTTAAAGCACTGCAATTGATGCCGGGCGTTCAGAAAGGCTCTGAAGGAAACAGTGGAATTTATGTCAGGGGCGGTGGTCCTGATCAGAATCTTATTATTCTGGACGATGCCCCTGTATATAATGCAAGTCATCTTTTCGGGTTCTTTTCGATCTTCAATGGCGATGCACTGAAGAGTGTTGAGCTCACCAAAGGTGGATTTCCGGCTCGTTATGGTGGAAGATTGTCATCGGTTATCGAAATGACCATGAAGGATGGCAACAAGCAAAAATTTTCCGGCGAAGCGGGCATTGGACTGATTTCTTCAAGGCTGGTGCTGGAAGGCCCCCTAAAAAAAGATACAGCTTCTTTTCTGATTTCAGCCCGCCGGACATACATAGATGCACTTATAAGGCCTTTTATGAATACCGAAGATAAAGCAGGCTATTATTTCTATGACCTCAATGCCAAACTGAATTATGACTTCAGTCCAAAAAATAAACTATACCTGAGTGGTTACTTTGGTCGCGATAAGTTCCATGTTGAAACCAGGAACTATTCTGACTTTAACAATAACTACCAGTCAAAAGCCGGGCTTTACTGGCAGAACGCCACCGGAACCATGCGGTGGAACCACTTGTTCAGTAGTAAGATTTTTACCAATACGTCCCTGATCTTCAGCAGATATAATCTGAAAATATTTAGCAAGGATAAAGATGATTCAGGAGAATATTCATTGGAATACAATTCGGGAATCCGCGATTTTGCCCTGAAATACGATCTTGAGTATCATGTTTCAACAAAATACACCCTGCGGGCCGGGGTGCAGTCAACCAACCATCTTTTTACACCCTCTGCCATTGTTGAAAAAGACAGTCAGGCTTTGTACGAATATAAAAATAAGAAAGAGTATAATTCACTGGAAACCGGATTATATGTTGAGAATAATTTCAATTTCTCCGGTAAATTGCAGCTGAACGCAGGTCTCAGACTAAGTCATTTTTTAGCAGATAAAAAGAATTATTTCGCTCCTGAGCCAAGACTTTCTGCCAACTATCTGATCAGTGAAGGTATTTCAGCCAAGATTGCTTATGCAGAAATGAACCAGTATATACACCTGTTGAGCAGCACAGGTATCGGGCTACCTACCGATTTGTGGGTACCTTCTACCAGCAGGATTTCGCCACAGAATTCACGCCAGATTTCAGCTGGTTTTGCCAAAGACTTACCGGCTTATAATCTGACAATCACCATTGAAGGTTATCATAAATGGAGCAATCATATCCTGGGCTATAAGCCGGGAGCCAGTTTTTTATTGCTTGATGATCCTACAGAAGCACAGAACTTCACCTGGGAAGACAATGTAACTGCCGGTTCCGGCCGGTCGTACGGGGCTGAATTTCTGATCCACCGGAAAACAGGTAAACTCAGTGGTTGGATTGGTTATACACTTTCGTGGACAAAGCTGAAATTTGATGAGATAAACTTCGGCAAAGAATTCTGGGCCAGGTACGACAGACGGCACGATCTTTCATTGGTTCTGATTTATGCCATTAATGAACGGACAACCCTTTCAGGCACCTGGGTTTACGGAACCGGGAATGCGATAACCCTGCCGTTAGGTGAATTTTCAGCTGATGTGCATCAGCCATTTGCCAGGTTTTACAACTCAACCAATTATAATCCATATTTTTATGGAAATAGCGTTACCGATTATGGCGAAGTTAATTCATTCAGAATGAGAGCTTACCACAGGCTTGATCTTGCAATCCAATTCATTAAACAGAAGAAAAACTTCGAGCGAACCTGGGAAATCGGACTTTACAATGCCTACAGCCGAAAAAATCCGTATTTCTATTTCGTGGAATCAGATTATGAGAACAATCAGGTTACCAGTAAATTAAGGCAGGTATCCATCTTCCCGATCATTCCTTCTGTTTCATACAACATCAAATTCTGACATCATGAGAAAATTCATAGTCTTCCTGGTTTTTGCTTCCGGAATCCTCTCCTTCTTAACTTCATGTGAATCCATGATTTCTGATGTTGAAGTACCTTCATCGGAACCCAAACTGGTTGTAACAGGATTTTTATCACCCGGCGATGATACAATTAGTATTACAGTGCGTAAAAGCAGACCTCTCTATGTTCCTTATCAGAGCTGGGAAAACACCTTCCCTGCTGTTAACAATGCAACTGTAACTCTATCAGACGGCACAAATAGCATTAATTTATCCTTTAATTCATTAACCGGCAGCTACATAGCCCCATCCAGCACAATGCCGATAGAAGCAGGAAAAAAATATTTCCTTCAGGTAACTACCCCCGATGGTTACAGTGTAACCTCCGATTGTACAGTTCCCTCCGGCAATACGCCGGAGGTAGAAATAACCGGCATTGACTCTATCGAACAATACGGTTCTGAATCAAAAAAGGTTAGTTTCAGGTTCCGCGATTTGCCGGGCAAGGGACAATTTTACCGTGTTGCTGCGGGCACTTTTTTTGGTGATGAAACCTCTTTTTATAGCTATTTCTACGAAACAGGATTTGAACGTGGAGAGCCTTATGTCAGCGATAAAAATAAAGATGAGGAATATTTTTTATTCAGAACTAACGAAATCAGCAACAGCAACAGCAGCAGCAACGATACCTTATATGTATCGCTGCAACTCACCGATGAAAACTATTACAATTATCATCGGTCAATAAACTCTTTCGGAGGTGACAATCCATTTGCGGAACCAACGCCGGTATTCTCAAATATAAAGGGAGGATTAGGTGTTTTTTCTGCCGTATATGGAAGAATCACAAAATTTCCACTCAACAATCTATAGTAAGATCATTACACTTATAGTGTGACCTCTTCAAACAAATCTATTTTCTTCGTTCAAAAGTCAGGTATGAATAATTAAATCCAAGGCTCTCTGAAGCTTTAACATCCTCGCTTGCTATCTCCGTCCATTGGGTATAATCAATATCAGAATAGAAGGTATCGGCCTCAAAATTCTTGTGAACAATGGTCAGGTATAATTTGTGGGCCAAAGGCATAAACTGCCTGTAAACCATTCCACCCCCGATAATAAAATTTTCGCGTCCTTCTTCCATTTTCGAGATGGCTTCTTCAATGGACGAGGCCATTTCACATCCGGGAATCTGTTCGCCGGGAACATCCGAGATGACAATACTCCGCCTGTTGGGCAAAGGACGAATTGGCAGGGATTCAAATGTACGTTTGCCCATAACAATGGTATGACCAGTAGTTAGCGCCTTGAACCGCTTCAGATCCTCAGGAATGTGCCACAGCAGTTGATTGTCTTTGCCTATGGCATTGTTTTGCGCTATCGCGACTATGATTGAGATTGGTTTCATAAGCAAGTCTAAAGTAAAAAGTAAAAAGTAAAAGTAAAGTTCAAAGTTCAAAGGTTCAAGAGTTCAAGAGTTCAAGAGTTCAAAAGTTCAATAAGTTAGTTGGTCTCGTTATTTCTGACGAGGGCAGTAAGCAGTTGGCAATGAGTAGTTGGCAAAAAAGGTCTAAAGTTTCATTGTTTCAGAGTTACAGAGTTACAGAGTTACAAGGTTCAAGGGTTCAAGGGTTCAAAGGTTCAAAGAAGAAAGTTGGCAGTTGGCAAAAGAATTAAAAGGGTTCAAAAGTTCAAAGAAGAAAGTTGGCAGTTGGCCCGCCTGACCGACTAATTATTGTATGTCGCTTCATCTTTTTGGCCAGCCGGGCAGGCAGTTAGCAGCGCTTCAGGATTAGTAGATAAGGTAATATTCTGCAATTCAAAAAACTTTGTGGCACTTTGTGTCTTTGTGTCTTTTCCATGAATCGGAACAGGTCGTGGCGAAAAAGGGTCAAAGGCTGAGGCTGAACAATGGCGGGCATTTTTGTATTCTCATCATTCCGGCCAGCAGAATTTTCAATAAATGTGCAATCTTTCTCCTATTAACCAAGCGCCCGATAATGTTTTTGCCTTTGTTATGGTGCGTAATTATTCGCGTTTCAAATTTCAATTGATATCTTCACCTTTCCTCCAAGCCCATTTTCTACAATGTCAAAAAGTGTACTGAGCGTTATATTACTCCCATTATTTTCAACCCGGGAAATATATTCTCGCTTTTTGTCTATGAGATGCCCTAATTCTTCCTGAGTCATATTTTGGGATTCGCGGGCTTTTTTAAGTAAAAGTCCAATTCTAAAAGATTCTGTTTCTCTTTCAAGATTGTCGCGTCTTTCGGTACCTTTTTTGCCGTAGACTTTGTCTTTGATTTCAGTCCAGGTTGAAATGTCTTTATTTTCTGTTTTCATAATATTCTTTCATTAAGTGTTTTGCTTTTTCGATTTCTTTGGAAGGTGTTTTCTGTGTTTTTTTTCTGGAAACCGTTGAGAAGAATTACCAACTTTCCTCGGTCAAAAAAGCAGAAAACACGCCAAATGTCTGATCCTAATTGAATTCTTGCTTCGTAAAGTCCGTTGGTACCAACAATGAGTTTCAGATAAGTTGTAGGGATTCTTTCTAAAGTCTCAATTGCTTCTAAAATCTTGAAGATTTTGTCCTGAACCTTAGCAGGTTGTTGTGCTAAAAAGTCTTCAAAATAGTTTTTGTAAGCTATGATTTTCCGGACTTTCTCCATAAGTCATTCAATTATATGCAAAAGTAACTTTAAAGTTACATTTCTCCAAATTTTCAATAATTTTTCTTTTTTTATTATGCACCATAACGTTTAGTATAAGAATAGTAGCCGATTGCGTGGCACTTTCTTGTCAAGTTACAAGAAATTTGAAGCGGGCTACAACCCTTGAATTTACTACTGAACCGGCTATTATTTTTATACATTGTTATATGTCGTTTTTATGGTCATTTAGTTATAGCTTCTATTAAATAATTCTGCATAATTATGTCAACTTGTTTATGTCCATAAGGTGTATTATATGCTGTGGAAGTTATTACAACTACAATTGGATAGTCCTTAAAAATGAATATTCTA
>JBBQBC010000026.1:0-25957 GCA_038317155.1 Bacteroidales bacterium | reverse complement strand
TCCGCACTTAATATTTAATCATACCATTTACAGTTTTATCAATATATACAGCAACTTCTTTTAGTGAACCGGCCGTTCCTGTATATATTGATAATACTGTAACCGGAATGAATATTTTATCATACCAGTTCCAGATATACTTTAACAGTTCCCTTTTGAGTTTTGTATCTGTTGAAATAGCCGGAACCATGGTACAATCGTGGGGAACACCGGTCACCAATGTTTCACCTGCCAATTATCTGAACATAGCAGGCGCCGGAACGAGCGCTATGAGCGGAAGCGGAACCTTGTTCATTATCCGCTTTCAATGTATTGCTGCCGGATACACAGCACTTAACTTCAATGGAGGTGCTACCAATAATTATTTTAATGAAGGGGTGCCTGCATCTGTTTATACTAACGGAAATTTGAATATCAGCCCCGCTCCTTTCATTACTGTATCACCCAATTCAGCCTTGTTATCGGTCGGCGAAACCCAGCAGTTTACCGTAAGTGGCGGCACTGCGCCCTATTCATGGAGCCTCACAAATCCTGCGGTGGGAACAATCAGTTCATCCGGCCTATTAACTGCAACAACCGCCGGCTTCACCAAAGTCAGGGCACAGGATAATGCCGGCATCTTTGATCTGACTGACAATGACATTGAAATCAGGGCAATGAAACTTACTTTGCCGGTAACCAATGCCTTGCAGGGAACTACGGTTGACATTCCAATTACAACAACCTCTTTGACCGGGTTGGGCATTGTAGGAGGAAATATAAAAATAACCTATAACCAGAATATCCTCACTCTTACCGGATACAGTCAAACAGGAACTTTGCTGAGCGGATATTCAAACATCCTACTGAACCCTTCTTCTCCCGGTGTGGTGAATCTGGCTTTTGCAGGAACAACGGCTCTTTCAGGTTCCGGTGTATTGTTATATCTGAGATTTACCGTTTCTACCATTAATACTGGATACACAGCCCTGAATTTTACTGAAGCGCTTTTCAATGAAACCCTGCTGGCCAAAACTGTAAACGGGTCGTTTACAACCATTAATTTTTCAACCATTACTGTTTCGCCAAACACGGCTACGCTGGTCGCCGGTGATACTCAGCAATTCAGTGCTTCAGGCGGAGTGTTGCCATATACATGGAATACCTCTAACAATTCTGTGGCTACGATAAGTAGTTCCGGTTTGTTGACTGCGCTGAAAAGTGGCATAATTCAGGTTATAGCTACCGATAATGTTGGCGCATCCGGATCGAGTGGTAATATCACGATTTATGATACCTGGGTCACAATTCCGAATGCCAGCGCACCGATAAGTACGATTTACGAGCTACCTGTTATGATGTCGGGTCTTCCACCCGGACAATCAGTATTTTCCATACAGGGTACCATCAGTTATAAGATTCCTGAACTTACAGCAATGGATATTATTACCACAGGTACCATGACAAATGGATGGAGTGTTGTTAAGGTAGTTTCCGGTAATCAGATCACCTTCGCCCTTGCGGGAACAACCAGTTTTAACACCGCAGGGGTTTTGTTCAGAATAAGGTTTCAGTTGAATCCTGAACTTACAGTCGGTGAACTGGCTTATGTGAACATTAACAATATCATGTTGAATGAAGGAATTCCATTACCCCGGACTACAAACGGGAGTATCACCGGTACCGCCAACACCGGTAATGTTCTCAATCTGACTGCCTTTCTCGAAGGACTTTATAGTGGCATGAATACCATGAGGCAGGCCAACGATGAGTTTGGTCCACACTTTGCAGCACCTACGGCTGATAAAATTACCGTTGAATTACACAGTGGAGCCAACTATGCCAACATAGTTTACACTGCCTTAGCAGTAAACCTGAGTACTTCAGGCCTGGCAACTATAATTGTCCCCCCTGCTTACAATGGGTCTTATTATATCACCATCAGACATCGCAGCAGCATAGAAACTACTTCCGCCAACCCTGTATTGTTTAACACTAGTTCCATATCCTATAATTTCAATCTGCCTGCAAAAGCATACGGAGGCAACCTGTTACAAATGAATACGGGCCAGTATGTGATCTATGGTGGCGATGTTAATCAGGATGGCGTGATCGATACTGCCGATATGAGCCCGGTTGACACCGATGCAGCAAACTTCGCAGCGGGCTATCTTGTTACCGATGTGAATGGTGACGGAGGGATCGACACTGCTGATATGACCATTGTAGATAACAATGCGGCGGGGTATGTGGGGGCTGCAACACCGTAATATATCAAAATAATTTCAAATCTGAGTAACCAGAGGCGTCCTTTTATAGGGCGCCTCTTCTTTATTAAATCAATGTCTGTATTGGTGTTATGAAACGAAAATATAAGGATTAATCCACTTTTTTTGTGAACCAAAAGGAAAACTTAAGCCTGAATTATACGGATCATATAACAAAACGTTTTGACTTTTAAAATGCATTCATTTTTTATCTATTGTATTGTATTCGGTTACTTTTCGATATAATAAAACAGCCTTTTCCTTTAACAGAATATAACCAGGATGAACTAATAATTCAATTTGTAAAAAAATTTTATACTTTAGAGAACAATTTCGCCTTTTTCATCGTATATTAGCCTGTCATAAGATTACTAAATCAGAAAGTCAGGGCGTTCCGCTCCCTCTAAGATATGCAGATTACAGCATATTTACACTCGCCTGGCTACAACCACTCAGCAACACTATTTCAGATTTGAACAACCAACATGCAGTAACACTTTTCCGTGTCGCTGCATTGTAATCTTTGATATTTTATGTAGTTGATTTATAGCTATTTTGATTTGTAATAAACTATTTATCAGAGGAAATTTCAGGGGGAATTTCTCAGGAATTCAAGAGCGTATTATTAAATAAATTTATATGTTGGCTTTAACCACTTACGGGTTGATTTACCTGCCTTTTGCGGTGAATTCGCTGGAGTGTATAAATCTTTTTGTCACTAAATCACATATTATCTTCCTGTATCCATTGGTTTTCGGAAGTAAAACAACAGCGACCAGACAAAAAAAGGGTTTTTATTATTCCCTCTCACCATAAACGTTTGTTCTCTTCAACCGGCAAACAACCAGGCTGTATCTGCAGCTTCAGTCATAAATTATAATTAAAAACGAATTGTCATGAAAAATCAATTGATTTTGAAATCAACAGGAATTTTGGTAAATGTTCTTTCGTTGGTAATTTTTACCCTCTTTCTTGTGGGCTTAAACACAGTTACGGCCCAGGTAAACTTCACACAAACCCTTAATGCCGACTTCAACAAGGGAAATCTCAATAATGTTGTTGTCAACAGCGACAATGTTTATCTGCAATCCGCGGCCAGCGACGTGGGCTCATGGCTCACTACAACCGTATTGCCACAGACGCTTACCGGTCACAAAACTGTAAGCTGGATCGACAAATATGCTTACGTGGTTGGAGGATTCAACAACACAATCTATTCGAACGCGGTATATGTAGCCGCGATCTCTTCAGGCGGTATCGCAAACTGGACGGCCCTCAACCCACTCCCGGTTGCTTTGAAGGACCCGGCTGTGGTAATCGGAACCAATACCATATATGTGCTGGGAGGCAGGAATGCAACACAGCAATTCAATACAATTTATTATGCAGCCATCAATACCGATGGAACCATCGGATCATGGCAAACCTCGGCTGTAAACCTCCCGTCAAATACATGGGGCCATACTGCATACTATTTGAGAGGATATATTTATGTGGTAGGTGGTTCCAATTCAGTCACGGAAAATTCGGCGGTAAGCACTGTTTCCTATGCAAGGGTGAACGCCGACAACACACTTTCAGCTTTCAGCGCAGGCACAAGCCTTCCGGCTGCACGCAACAAACACAGTATGGTGACATACAACAGCAGACTTTATATCCTGGGGGGCTATGACAATGCCGGCACCAAGGCAAATACCGTTTACATCTGCACACCGGGGCTCGATGGATCAACAGGAGCATGGACAACCGGGACAGCCCTTCCGGTGGCAATAAGCAACCATACTTCTGTTGTTTCCAACGGGCTGATTACCGTAATGGCAGGCGCTGTCGGCGCGACACTAAGCAATACGGTTTATTATGCCAATGCCGATAATGCAACCCTAACCTGGGTTACCTCCCCGAATGTAATGTATGATTTCACCAAAGACGGAGCTGCCTTCCAGGGGAATGGACTTATTTTCTATACCGGGGGAACCAATCTCTCAGGAACGCCTATTATAAACTGTCGTTATGCCAACCTGACCCTTACCGCCAACTATGTGAATCACGGTGTTTTTGTTTCCAATCCCTTCTATGAACTGGGCGCCGAGAGACTGATCAATACCCTCACATTTGTAGCCACCTTTACTGCTCCTGCAAACTGCCAGGTAACCTATCGTACGGCCGGGGCCGATAAGCTGTGGAGTAGCTGGACTGCCCTTACAACCGCCTCACCTATCACGGTGAACCTCACAAGGCAATACCTGCAATACGCGGTAATCCTTACAGGGTCTGCTGCCTTAAATTCCACCTTTAGCAGTATGACCCTGACCACGCCGGGCACCCAGTTGAATGGAAACCTGAATGGAACTAACACATTCACCAAGGCATTGAGTCCATATTGGGCAACGTCTGATATATCCTTCACAGCCGGTACGCATACATTCCAGGCAGGAGCAACCATCTTATTCCTTCCTCAAACCAGCTTAACCATTGGGCAGGCCAATGTCATTTGTAACGGCACAGCAGTGGACTCCGTTAAATTCCTGGGTTTCACCAATGAAACAGGACTCTGGAGTGGTATCTATTTTGATCCGAATTCTGACAATGGGGTATCTTCGCAGTTCTATTATACAGTGATTGCCAATGCCGGTTACGGGACAAACAATGCCAATCTATACTGCAACCAGACAAATGAACCGCTGTTATCGCGCTGCAACATACGAAAAGCCGATGGAAACGGGATCAGGCTGAACAGTGCCCATATCAACGCACAAAATTCCCTGTTCAGGGGAAATACTGAAAACGGGGCTTATCTCGAAAACTCAAATCCAACTTTCGTTTCATGCGTTTTGTCATACAACGGTGGAGCAGGGGTCTTTCTCACCTCCCCGGCTTCAGTTCCGAATTACAGCAGCGGCAGTACCACCATTGATCACAATCTCTACGGGATCCAATACCCATCCCCCAATTTCACCATTACACAGCCCAACGGCACTCCGGTAATGACTGCCAATACATACAACGGTCTGGTCCTGAGTGGTGGTGATATTAACGGAGTCAACTGCAGATGGAATACACTCACCTATGATTATATCTTACTTGGAACAGTAAGACTTGCTCAATATGGCTCCTACGTGAGATTGACAATTGAACCCGGTAACAGGATCAAAGGCTTACCCGGAACTCAGATTCAGGTAGGCATTTGTGGCTCCTATGGCGGTGAATTATATGCCCTTGGTACGGTTGACAGTCTGATAACCTTTACCTCATGGAATGGAGTTGCAGGCGGGTGGAACGGCATCTGGTTTACCGACTGCAGCGATAACTGGGGAGGGCAGTCTCAACTGGATTATTGCGTGATTGAAAAGGGGAATGACTATAACTACTTTTCCGAAAATACAAGCCAGCCAAACCTGATTAACCACACCAAAATTCAAGGTGCATTTCTGGATGGCGCAAGATATAGTAATTCAACTGGCTCAATCACCAACTGCCAGTTCCTGAACAATGGCAGATACCCGCTGTATTATCTCAACCCGGAGGCGAATCCGGTACATACCGGAAATACCTATACAGGAAATGTAATCAACAGGATTACGCTTTCCGGAGGTACCTATTCATTCGACAGAACAATTGTAAATGACGGGGTTCCTTATTATGTGCTTGACAACCTTTACGTAGCCCTATATGCCAGTCATTCTAGGCTGACAGTCAATCCAGGGGTAACCATGGAGTTTGCAGTTGGCAAGAAATTACAGATTGGCTTTCCAAATAGCTATGGAGGTGATCTTTACGCCCAGGGAACAGCCGGGAGCCCGATCACCTTTAAAGCCTACAACAATACGACAGGAGGCTGGGAAGGAATTCATTTCACCGATTGGAACGATAACTGGAGCGGAACCTCTGTTTTGGAGTATTGCACTATTACTCAAGGAAATTCATATAATATTAACTGTGAATCATCCGGACAACCAAGCCTTAACCATTGTACGATCAGTAATTCAGCGTTACATGGAATCACACTGACTGCTTCTTCAGGTCCTGTTCAGAACTGTTTGTTCCTGAATAACAGCGGTTACCCGATTAAATTCAACGACTGGACCGGCAGTAATTTCCTTAAAGGCAATACCTATACAGGAAATGCAATCAATTACATTGCTCTGTCAGGGGGCGATTATACAGGTGACAGGACTGTTTACAACGATGGCATTCCTTACCGGGTACTGGGAGATATCAGGATGGTACAATATGCCGGCCATTCCCGGTTAACAGTAAAACCAGGCGTTACCCTTGCATTTGATCCGGGGTTTAAATTGCAGTTGGGAACTGCAAGTTCCTATGGAGGAGATTTATTTGCCGAAGGCAAAGCGGACAGTGTGATCACTTTTAAGCCGTATAATAATGTAATTGGTGGTTGGGCCGGAATCTATTTTACCGATTGGAACGACACCTGGGGCGGAACCTCTTCTATGAAATACTGCAAAGTTGAAAAAGGTGCAGCATATAACCTGAATGTGGAGAACTCCGGACAGCCCTGGATTGAGCGGTGCACATTTAAACAATCCACCGGACATGGCCTGATCGTTAATAATTCCAACCTGACTATCAGAAATTCCTCATTCAATTACAATACCGGCAGCGGTATTCAGTTTGAAGGAACCGGCACTGCAACACTTGGCAATACTGCCGAATATTCATGTAATATATTCAACAACGGAGGGTATGAGGTTTATAACAATTCATCGGCCAACATCAATGCCCGTTATAATTACTGGGGCACCTGCGACTCAACAATGATTGCGCTGAACATCTACGATAAATCTGATAATTCTGCCAAAGGGATTGTTTACTTTGGAACCTTCGCACAATTGCCCTTCCTCACAATGCCGACCAGCTTACTCGGAGGAACGGTTAAATATGCCAATACCGGCGCCAATCCAATGAAGAATGCAGCCATGGTCATCAAAGACTTCGGAGGGGCAATTATCGCATCTGCAACAACCAACACATCCGGCGTTTACGCATTCAGCGCATACACATCCGGCAGTTACCAGATGACCATAACCCCTTCAAATGCCTGGGGTGGCGGGAACGGAACCGATGCACTGCTTATTCTGAATCATTTTGCGCAAATCAGCACCCTTACCGGAATGAAGCTTGCGGCCGCCGATGTAAACTGGAGCCATACCATCAACGGAACCGATGCACTCTATGTCATGAGACGCTTTGCCGGAATGATCTCTTCGTTCCCGGCCGGAAATTACCTCTACCATACGGATACCGTTTATATAAACGGAAATCAGATCACCAACAACTTTAAAATGCTTTGCTTTGGCGATGTGGATGCAAGCTATGCTCCGGCAAAAAAGAGCACCCAATCCGTTGGCCTGATTCAGGAGGGTTCAATACCTGTTTCTTCCTTTACCGAATTCAACCTTCCGGTAAAGATGATATCCGGAATGGATGCCGGAGCCATATCACTTGGTTTTTACTATCCAGAAGAATACCTGGAAATTACCGGCGCAGAGCTGTCAAACGGCGACAACAGTTTCTCATGGACAGCTATTGACGGTTTGTTCAGAATGGCCTGGTGCAACCTTAATGCGCTTAACATTCCTGACGAGGGCATCTTCCTAACCCTCCACATGAAATCAAAAGACCTCAGTGGACTCAGCACGGGAATAGCCCTCGGGCTATATGAATACAGCGAATTTGCCGATGCGATGGCCAATGTTTACGAAGGTGTGGTACTGTCGGTTCCTGTAATTGAAAAAGTGGTTACAGGGATTAATTCAAACCCAACTGAATTCAATCTTTCAGTATTCCCCAATCCTTTCAGTAACAAAACCGGCATCGTTTTTTCGATTCCAACGGAAAGCAAAGTCGGCTTTAAGTTATATGACCTGTTAGGTAACCTTTCCATAATTATTCCAGAAGTTAGTTATCCTTCAGGCAATCATCATATTAACCTGGATGCAACCAGCCTTGCCCCGGGTATGTATATCCTGAAAATGGAAATTAACAACGATCCTGCCAGGCAGAGGATGATCAGAATAGTGGTATCGAGGTAAAAAGGTGAGTTATGAAACAAAGAGTGTAGAAATATACATTGCTGAAATGTATATTTCTACACATTATGGCACATAACCGCTGACTTTTCACACCCTAATAACTAAACAGATGAAAACACAGTTATTAAAAATAATACTGCTGCTATTGCTGATCGCCTTGCAGGGCATTACCCTTGCCCAACCAATTAATACCACCGCCGGCTCAGTAACCAGTTGCCCCGGCGAGGTTCAGGTTCCCATTAATGTAACCAATTGCAACGGCATAGGGGCAATTTCGCTGGTAGTTGATTTCAACAGCGCCTGTCTGACTTTTCTGGGATACCAGAATCTGAATCCAGCGTTATCGTCAGGCTTACTGATTGTAAACTCCACCGGCAACAGGGTAATCATAGTCTGGGCCAACAGCACAGCCGCCAATGTAGGCAATGGAACACTAATGCAGCTAAGGTTTACGGCCATTCCCGAATCAGGTAGTCTTACCTGGGATACCCAAACACCGGGCAATTGCGAATACAGTAGCACAAGCGGAATCATTCTGCCTGCAACCTTTGTCAATGGCACGGCCACCATCAACCAGCCACCCGTTATCAATACACAACCAACAGATATTACTGCGCTGGTTGGGCAGAATACAGGTTTCAGCTTATCGGCAATCGGAACAGGGAATGCTTACCTCTGGCAACTGAGTACAAATGGAGGCGGCACCTGGAGCGATCTCACGAACAACGCCACCTATTCTGGCGTCACGACTGCAAGCCTGGGCATTACGAATGCGCTACTAACATATAACGGCTACAAATACCGTTGCAGAATAACCGGAACCTGCACCCCGGTTGTATATTCGAATGTTGTAACCCTTACGGTGATCAATCCCATTACCACAAGCCTGCCAGTTGCAAGCAATTGCCCAGGCAGTATTATTGTACCTGTTACTGTCACCAATTTCACGTCGGTTGCTTCCTTTTCCCTGTCTTTTACCTACAATACATCGTGCCTTACCTACACTGGTTTTCAGGCACTGAACGGGGCGCTTGCCGGAGGTGTTTTCGTTGCCAATGCATCAGGCGGAATTGTTTACCTTACCTGGTATTCAACAACAGCAGCGAGCATTGGCAACGGGACCATCGTACAACTCCTGTTTACCGGCATAACAGGCTCCAGTAATCTCACCTGGAATACCCTGCTTTCCGGAAGTTGTGAATACACCTCACTGAACGGGTCAAACATCACTTCCGTATTTGTGAATGGAAGCGAGGGTATTTATGGATTGCCCGCTGTTACCAATCATCCCGTAAACTCAACCATTGCCAAGGGACAGAACACGAGTTTCAGTGTCACCGCATCCGGATCGGGCTTAACCTATTTATGGCAGGTTAGCACCAATGGGGGTGGCATTTATACCGACCTGGCCAATGGAGGGGTTTATTCAAACGTAACCACTCCGACCATGAACATTACCAATGCCCCGCTAAGCATGGGTGGCTACCTTTACCGTTGCAGGGTAACAGGCACCTGCACGCCCGTAGTTTATTCCAATGGGGCACTGCTTACTGTTTTACCAAACATCATCACCACCTGTCAAACGATAACCTCTTGTCCGGGAACTGTCACCATTCCGATAAATGTTACCGATTTTATTGGTGTGGGAGCATTCTCACTGACTTTGAAATTTAACCCGGGTACCCTGACTTATACCGGTTATCAGAATCTGAATGCAGCACTCAGCGGGGGTAGTTTTATTGCCAATGCAGCCGGAGGAAGCGTTTACCTTGTATGGTCGCGAACGACCGCAGCCACCATTGCCAATGGAGGGACACTGATCGAACTTCAGTTCACCGGTATCCCGGGAACAAGCACGCTGAACTGGGACAGTCAAACACCGGGCAATTGTGAATACAGCGATATAAGCGGGTTGATCATATTTTCGACCTGGAACAACGGAAACACGACAGTTAATACCCCACCATCCATCACTTCCCACCCAACGGATAAATCAATTTATTCGGGAGGCAGCACCACCTTCTCTGTTCAGGCTGCCGGTACGGGCTTAGTCTATGCATGGCAGGTAAGCACCAATGGCGGAGGCAGTTATACCAATCTGACCAACACAGCACCCTATTCAGGGGTCGGTACGGTAACCCTGACTATCAATCCGGCCGCCTTATCGATGAACGGATACCGCTACAGGTGCTATGTTACCGGTACCTGTTCACCACCGGTATATTCCGGACAGGCATTGCTGACTGTAACAGCACCAGCCATTACAACCACTGCCGGAAGCATAAGCAATTCGTGTACCGGAAGCCTGGTTATCCCGGTGAATGTAACAAATTGCAACAATGTAGGTGCTTTTTCCCTCGCGTTGAATTATGATGTAACAAAACTGATTTTCGATGGCTATCAGTCACCCAATGCAGCTTTGGCACCTGGTATGCTGGCGGTGAATGCCAATGGGTCAAAAGTGCTGCTGACCTGGGCTTCCACCACCCCTGCGAATATCGGGAGTAGCGTACTCATTCAACTCAGGTTCAGGGGAAATGCCGGGGTCGCCACTACACTGGCCTGGGATACGCAAACGCCGGGATATTGCGAATACAGCGATGCATCCGGCTCCATCATCACCTCCTTTTATGTAGGTGGAACCATTACCATTGCAGCCAATGCCATCGTGGCGAATGCCGGAAACGATGTATCCATTTTCCTTGGAAACAATACCCAGCTTGCGGCAACGGTCACCGGAGGTGTTGCACCATATACCTATTTGTGGTCACCTACCACAGGGTTAAGTAATCCGGCCATTGCCAATCCAGTTGCAACCCCTGCTACAACCACCAGTTATACTGTGACCCTAACCGGAAGCAATTCATGTTCAGCCAACGACCAGGTTAAAGTCACCGTATTGAAATCGCTGAACATTTCTGTTTTCCTTCAGGGATTATACGATGGCGGAGGTACAATGCGGCAGGCCAGTGATGAACTCGGGCCTCATTTCGGCACCGGGATAGCCGACCAGATCATTATTGAACTGCATAATCAGGCGAGCTACAACAGCATCGTTTTTACGTCGGCACTTTCTAACCTTAGTACAACGGGGACAGCAGTGATTGGCGTTCCTGTTGAACTCAATGCATCCTATTACCTCACCATCAGGCACCGCAACCACCTTGAAACCACCAGTGCTGTCCCGGTTTCATTCTCAGGCAGCAGCATCAGCTATAGCTTTAATTTACCTTCAAAAGCCTATGGTGGTAACCTGTTTCAGATGAGCGATGGCACATGGGCGATCTTCGGCGGCGATTTAAACCAGGACGGTGTTTTAGACACAGCCGATATGTCTCCGGTTGACAACGATGCTGCCAACTATACAGCAGGCTATCTGGCAACCGATATTAATGGCGATGGCGTGGTTGACACTGCCGATATGACCATTGTAGATAACAATGCGGCATTGTATGTGGGCGCTATTACGCCCTGACCGGTAAAGAATTCCGGGGTTTTAACTACCAGCGGCGGCCATTATGGTCGCCGTTGGAGTGTATTGTAATACTGCAACGCTTACATATTCTCCGTCAGCTTCTTTATAATCCTCATCTCGCTGAAGAATTCACGCAGTATCACTCTGATTACCGTATAGGCTGGAACAGCGAGGATCATACCAATAATCCCGAAAAGGCTCCCAAAGATGATGATAATCAGGAATATCTCTATGGGGTGTGCTTTAACACTGGTAGAATAGATAATGGGCTGCAGCAACATATTATCGATCAGGTTGGACCCGGCAAAAACCCCGGCAACGGTAAGGCTGAGGGGCAGAATTGCGGTGTAGGCTCCCATGGCCAGACTGCCAATTACCCCGATGATAATCCCGATGGCTCCACCAATCAAAGGTCCCAAGTATGGAATAACATTCATCAGGCCACCCACAAACCCAATCAGCAGGGCATTCTGAACCTTGAAAATAGTAAGACCAAGGGTAATTAGGGTTATCATAGAGGCAAGTTCCATGCATAGCCCGAGAAAATAACGGGTAAGCAGGTGCTTGGTCTGGTTTATAATTCTAATAGCCGCGGGAACATGCTTTTCAGGAACCAGTAAAAGAAAGGAATTGTATAACAGTTTTTCATCCTTAAGGAAAAAGAAACTGATAAACAGTATGGAAAAGACCGCCATAAAAAATGAACCGGTAAAAGAAATCAGATAGTTAAAGGCATTCGTAAAGGTTGCAAGATTTACAAACGATTGAAGCCGGAGTAGTATGGCATCCTGGACACTCTGCCCGGGCTGAAGAACTGCAAACTCCTGCAGGGTGTAATTAATCGTGGACAGTGGTCCGCTGAAGGCTTTGGCCATGGCCCCGGTGTCGATCGAGGTTATCACTTTTGCCTGCTGCGCAATCAACGGAACAAACAAGGCAAAGATCAACACGAAGATTCCAACCATCAGTAGCAATGTCAATAAAGTACTGACTACATGCGGAATCCTGAATTTTCCCAATTTGAGTTCATTCAGTATATCAACCAGCGGGCGGCCGATCATCGAAAGAACGGCTGCAGTAAGGATGTAGAATACAATGTTGGAAAAATACCACAAAAAAAGCAATGCAGTGATCACAAGTACAATGCTGATAATTGTCCTGAACGTACGATTCATGGTTTAAAATTTAGGCTAATTTACAAATCATTTGTATAACTGTTTAATACATCGCAGTTATTGTTAAAAGTAAGCAGGGAGGCCTATAAATTGTATTTCAGTGAAAGTTTAAACGCGAGGTTTTTGACGGGTTTATTGTAACTATAAGGGCCGGCCCGGTAAAATACGCCCAATCCAAGTCCCGAGAATGTAGATTTCATGAGATTATTGACCAGAATACCTCCTTCATAATAGCCTTTCTCCATGGTCTTAAAAGATGCATAACGGTGTCTCCCGGCTTCTTCAAGGCTGCCGATGCCAGCATTAAAGGCTACAGCAAGTTCTGGTTCGAAGTATTCTGTCCTGTATAGCAGTTTGCCAAAGCTGTGGGTGATAAAAACGGCTGCAAACCTGTCGCTGATAAACTCATCGGTATGCATAGTAGCAAAAGAGGACGAAGCATAAATTGAAAAATTAGATATCCGGCTGCCTCGACCATTAAAGAGTTCAGAATATGGAGCCGGGCGATCAACCATACCACCGGTTAACTGTATGCTCGTTGTCCCGACCAATCGGGTGATAAAGGAATACTTCAGCTTCACATCAAAACGGTTATAATCAAATTGTCCGTCGAGGAAACCGGCGCGGCTGGCTGTATATTGAAACCATAGTATGGGAAATTTTGTACCAAGCGAGGCTTGCCTGTCAACTGTCCTGATAAATTTTTCGCCCCACGCAAATTTTAATCCGGCAATTATTTTTCCGAAGGTATGGTCGGTTGTGAGGATTACCGGATCACCCTGATTTTGCTGCCAGGCATAATCATAAGCCGGTAGTTTCCGCGAACGGTTTATGCCAATTCCTGCCTTCACATACCGGAGCAACCTGAAATTCACCATGGCTTCAAATGATTCGCTTAGATCCATTCGGGTCAGGTAAAACCTCCTGAAATAATCTGATGAAAATATGGAAACATTATCATCAAAGAAACTGGTTCCTCCGGCTTCTTCCAGGTCATAGGCATACTTTAGCCCAAGTGCCAGGTTGTCGTATCGCAGTAAATTGATTAACAGGTCGGTACCATATTTCATTTCCTGATCGCGAAAGCCATACCCGGCATAACCTCCTAAGGTATATCGCCTGGAAAACCTGTCAGAAGTGTGCATGCCAAGCCCGAGATAAAGACCTTCGTACTGGTTATACCTAATCAGGCGGTTCAGATCAAGATTGAAATAGCCCATTGACACACGGCCGGATACCAAGGCACTCAAGCCTTTCAACTTTGCATCAAAACTGTTTTTACGGCCAAGGCTATCTATAATCCTGTATGTATTTTTTTCCCGTATTGTCAGTGAATCGATGCGGTAATTATCCCACACGGCTTCTGCCTGGTGCGCTGCATCGGGGCCTACTTCTACCTCTACATTGGCCAATTCCCGGCCAATTACTTCTGCATCGAGGTTTATATCGCGCCGGTAGCTTTTGCCAATTCCCACCGGCTTCGATTTACTCATGTTTATTTTATTGAATGTGACTTCGGTATTCAACTGAACCGGAAACCATTGTCTGCCATCGATAAACTCATACATTTGCTGGATACGCATATCGAAGGAAGCGCCTGACTTAGCTGGTTCGGCAATCACATTCTGTATAGCCCATAAATTGTTGCTGATGTAGAGCAAGCCTTTCATTCCATCAAAATTCTTCTCCGGCCTGGGTTTAAAACCAATAACAAAAGTGGTGTCGCCCGGACTGTTTCCGTAAATGGTATCTTTAAGATGAAAAAAATAAAGATTTTCCGAATCAGGACTTAGCGGATTCAGGTAGTTAGTACCCGCGATGCTGATCAACCCGTCGTAAAAGGAAGTTGACTGCATCTGCGAAATCAGGAAAACAAACAATGGGTCCTTCAAACCGGAAACACGGGTGGCAATGATCTTGTCGTGATGCCTGTCGGGAAACAGGTATTTGTGTTCCGACACCGATTCCATCATAAATAGATGCTGCTTTTCAATCACTTCCAGCAGCTTTGTGTCTTCGGGAGTCATTGGCATTGTGTCGCGTTGACTGATAGAATCAGCATTGAGGGTGAAGATCATCTTGTCGTAAGAAGTGAAGCTGTAAGAACCTATGTTTCGGGGGTTGTTAAGCTTCCGGTTAGCAACAGCCTTGCGGATAATGCGATGGGCCGGATTTTCACCTGCTGTGACGAGCACTTCACTGAGCTGCGTTTCGAGCCGGACAAGGTAAATCTGAAGATTATTGCTACCCGGAGAAATAGCGTGTTTCAGTTTTTGGTAACCCACATAGCTGAAACTGAGGGTTTGAATCCGATCGGGAGAGACAAGTTTGAAACGTCCGTCAATATCGGTGATACCGCCTTGTTTGCCGTCGTTTATCACAATATTAACAAAGGCCAGAGGCTCTGATGTGGCTGAATCCCTTACACGACCTGTGATACTATATTCCTGCGGAAAAACCGTAAAAGGAAGACCAAAGAGTAAAAATAAAACCGTTATCCTGAACATACCTGAATTACAATCGTTAAACTATAGTGGGTTGCGGAATCGAAAGTAATAAAAAGATCGTACAATCCTCCTACGGTGAGGTTAAAATTAATAATAAGGTCAATTGGCTCAGAGCTCAGAGCGCAGGGATCAGGGATCATGAAGCGAAGCAGATTGCCAAGCACTCTTTTGCGGGGGAATCCCGACCACTTTGGCGGGAGGGTACAAGTTAGCTACGTACCTCGACACCCGTCCCCCGTCCCTGGTTTTCCAGAATCAACCTTATCTATTCTTAAAAACCTTAGTAATAAGAGATACCCAATACGCCCCTTAACCTTAACCTATCTTCAATACTTTGCAAAATAATATTTCAGTCCTATTTGTAATTGAAAGGAATTAACGCTAACGCTTGTTGCATTTACTGTCTCTGTGGCAGAGTAATGGGTTATTATCTCATAATATAAGGGGTTGAAATTTGCCAAATAACTCCCTTTTATGTATATATCTGCTATCTTTTTGAAGCGGTATCCTGCGGATAAACCTGTTTCAATTCCAAAATTCAGCTTAGATGTGATATAACCATAGGCTCTTGTTGAGTCAGACGAAGTAGGAATGAACACAGGATCGTTTGGAAAAGGAGATACATTCTCGCCCCAACCCATTGTTGGTTGGCTCTCCGAATAATCACGACAAATAATTGTGTTAAATGCAATCTCTGGTTTTAAAAAGAACTTATCATTCGACGATGTAAATTCTTTGCCCAAACGAATAGGTATCATCCAACTTTCTGCCCCACTTCCCATTGAATTTGATTTACCCGGGATGCCTGAGTTATAGTCATATGAAACAAATGGATGGGTTGAATAATATCCATAAAAGCCCGTTTCCAGATTGTAACTACTTAATTTATACCCGACATAACCACCAAAAACACCACCAATAGAAGATTGTGTTAATGAATAACCTTTACTGTTTACATAGTGGTATTTGTCAAATAGTCCTCCATTTTCATAACCTATGTAGATTCCATTTTGGGCCAAACATGTTATGGATAGAAGAGATGTTGCCAGAATTCCAATTAATTTTCTCATTGTTAAATCATATTAGTCTATAATAATTCTTAAACTCAATTTTATTGCAAATATTATCTTTTTTAATTACTTACCTATAACTTTACCTGCTAATTTAGCAATAAAACCAACAGGGCCCAATGCAGGAGCGTTTGCTTATTTATTTTAGGAAGCAGTGCGGATTATTCATCAGGAATTTCAACCTTTTGATCAGCGATTTTGATGCTGACGCCATTCATGAACTGCGCGTTTCCTTTAAAAAGATCAGGGCAGTTTTCCTGCTGATAGAACGCTTGTTTCCTCAGGATTTTAATGCGTTGGCCGAGGAGGGAAGGCTGAGGGAATTCTTCAGGCTTTCGGGGAGAATACGTGACACACAGGTCCAGCAGCAATTGCTTTCCGTCAATGCCCTCAACCTTGGCTCAACTTTCGGGGAGTACCAGATATATCTGCAAAATACAGAAAGCAAAGCCATTAAAAAGCTCCATAAATTCATTAAAGTACACAATGCTGAAAACGACCTGAAGGAGAAACAGGAAAAAGCAGAACACCTGATATCAAAGGCGGAAAATGAGCAGGTAAGGTTTCAGATTGTTCAGTTTGTGGATGAGTTGTTCAAGTCAGCCCGCGAATTGCAATCGGATTATGAGCACGATGAAAATCTTCACGAAATAAGGCGAAAACTGAAACAGTGCCACATCCTGTTGTCGGTATTCGACCAAAATGACCCGGATCTTCCGCAGTTGAGTTCCACCCTTAAAAGACTTGACAAGGTGAATGAGTTGCTCGGAGACTGGCACGACCATTTGATTGCTATGGAAATGCTTGACCGGTTTCTGGAGAAGTTTCGCTGGAAGGAAGAAGCCGGTGAAAACCGATACATTCTTCTTCGCGCGCAACTGGCAGAGAAAAGGTATCTGTTATATCAGAGAATTCTGGATTATTTTGCGGCTAAGCTTGATGTGTGAGTAATTCCGATATAGAAAAAGTCTATCCCTGATTCAGTTTCGGGTTTTCCAGGTGACGTTTGCCATCCCTGTTTGTTTTTTTTTCAAGATTTTTTTCGAAGGCAGCAGTTAGGTCAATACCTGTTTGGTTAGCGAGGCAGATCAGTACAAAAAGCACATCAGCCATTTCGTCAGCCAGATCAGCTCCCTTATCTGACTCTTTTTCTGACTGCTCCCCGTAACGCCTCGCCATAATGCGCGCTACCTCCCCAACCTCTTCCATCAAAATGGCTGTATTGGTCAGTTCATTAAAATAGCGGACACCTTTTTCGTGTATCCATTGATCAACAATAGTTTGAGCTTCTGTTAAGTTCATAGTAAAAGGGTTCAAGGGTTCAAGGGTTTCAGAGTTTCAGGGTTACAAAGTTACAGAGTTACAGAGTTTCAGGGTTTCAGAGTTTCAGGGTTTCAGAGTTACAGAGTTTCAGAGTTTGTGGCTGAGTAGTTGCAGCACAGGCATTCTCATTAAAGACAGATTTTACCGCAACGTATCGAAGCCCAGGGTTACAGGGTTAAAGGGTTCAATAGTTCAAGAGTTCAAGGGTTCAAGAGTTCAATGGTTCAAGAGTTCAAAGGTTAAAGAGTTCAATGGTTCAAGAGTTCAAAGGTTCAAGAGTTCAATGGTTCAAGAGTTCAAGAGTTTCAGGGTTTCAAGGTTTCAGAGTTTCAGAGTTTGTGGCTGAGTAGTTGCAGCACAGGCATTCTCATTAAAGACAGATTTTACCGCAACGTATCGAAGCCCAGGGTTACAGAGTTTCAGAGTTACAGAGTTTCAGAGTTTCAGAGTTTCAGAGTTTCAGAGTTCAAGGGTTTCAGGGTTTCAGGGTTTCAGGGTTTGTGGCTGAGTAGTTGCAGCACAGGCATTCTCATCAAAGACAGATTTTACCGCAACGTATCGAAGCCCAGGGTTACAGAGTTTCAGAGTTTCAGAGTTACAGAGTTTCAGAGTTTCAGAGTTTCAGAGTTTCAGAGTTTCAGAGTTTCAGAGTTTCAGAGTTTCAGGGTTTCAGGGTTTCAGAGTTTCAGAGGTACAGAGTTACAGGGTTAGAGGCTTACAGGATTATAGAATCAGGTGGCTGAGTGTTTTGCGACATAATTGTGTTTAATACGAACTTTAAAATCGCAAAAAGTATCGAAGCCACAGGTTTACAGAAATACAGGATTGTCCGATGCAACGGTGGTTACAAGTTTAACCTGTGATTTTTAAAATGCTCTATACCCTGAGCTCTGAGCTCTGTGCCCTGAGCTCTGTGCCCTAAGCCCTGTGCCCTGAGCTATTCCTTCACTTCAAGCTTAAACCCTGAGCCATGTACATTCTGGATTACCACGGTGGGATCATGGCGAAGGTATTTTCGGAGGCGGGCAATGAAAACATCCATACTTCTGCCTATAAAATAATCAGAATCGCCCCAGATTTCCTTTAGAGCGGTGTCGCGCGGAAGCAGACTGTTGCGATAATGGCAAAGCAACCTGAGCAGAGCTGCTTCTTTGGGTGTAAGGCTTTGTTCGTATTCATTAATTATAAGGACCAGATTAGTTGAATCAAACTTGTATTTTCCAAGGTTAATGATACCGCTTGCCATCCTCATCCGGCGTTGCATACAGCGCTTTAAAATCGCTTCAATGCGCAGGGCAAGCTCTTCGCTGCTGAATGGTTTGGTAATATAATCATCACAACCGGCCTTAAAGCCTGCAATCCGATCATCGTTCTGCCCCCGCGCGGTAAGGAATACTATGGGCATTTGCTCATTCATGCTCCTGATTTCTGCTGCCAGACTGTATCCATCCATTCGGGGCAACATCACATCAAGGAGACATAAGTCGAAACTTTCCTCCTTAAATTTTTTCAATCCATCTTCGCCATCGGCTGAAAGTGTAATTTCATATTCAATCATTTCAAGATAATCACACAAAACAGTGCTCAGATTTATATCATCTTCAACCAGCAATATCTTGGCTTTCCGTATCATGGTAATTGGTTGTTAATTCAGGCTTTGTTTCAATTGGAAAATGAATCTCAAAGATACTTCCTTTTCTTACCTCGCTGCTGACCCTTACGAACCCTCCATGGGCTTCAGACATGGCCTTTACATAGTAAAGTCCTAATCCTGAACCTTTTACATCGTGCCTGTTTCCGGTAGGCACCCTGTAGAGCTTTTTGAAAATATATTTCTGATGCTCTGAACTTATGCCTATTCCTTTATCATGCACTTCAACAACGAACATACCATTATTGTTTCGTGTAATTACCTGAATCTCCGGATAACCCCGGGAATATTTTGCTGCATTGTCAAGCAGGTTGTTAATAATGTTCTTGAAATGGTTCTCATCGGCGAACAACTGTTGATATGGAGTCTCTGGTTTAAAATTCAGAAACCCCCCCATATCACGGACAGTCAGTTCAAAGCTTTTCAGGCAACTGAGAATGGCTTCGTTGGCATCAAAGTGCTTCATTTTAAGATGAAACCCGCCTTTGTCGAGAACCACTATCTGTAAAATCTGGTCAACCTGGTGTTTCAGGCGAAGGTTTTCATCAAAAATAATCCGCGCATAGCGAACTGTTCTTTCGGCAGAATCGCTGATCCTGGGATTTAACAGCATTTCGCTGGCAAGCGATATCGTTGATATGGGCGTTTTAAATTCATGGGTCATGTTGTTGACAAAATCTGTCTTCATTTCCGAAAGTTTTTTTTGTTTCAGGAATGAGAATATCATAAAACTGAATGCAGATATCATAACTGCCAACAGAAAAAACGACATCACAAGCCAGGGCAAAATCCTTCGCCATAGCACAGTTCTCTCTCCGGGAAAATAAACTCCGAGCATTAACTGCTCAGATCGGTATAGGCAGGAAAGTGAGACACAATGATTGGTAGCCAGAAGTTCAGCCCTGAACCGTTTTGCTTCTCCTGCAAAAATTGTTTTTGAAGACGGATCATATACACCCCAGGTATATTCGTGCGTAATTTCCATGCCCCCAAACTCTTCTTGCATAAGCGAGTCAAGAAGCACAGGGTTAATTGCAGTCAAAATCTTCGCTGTCCGGTGGTCGCAATTTTCACCGCAAAACACTGGTTCGGCCGGGGATGCTCCCCGTTCATCAAACATACGGTTTACCACACTTTTAAGCGTAATCTTCACCTTGTTGTCAAACTGCTCTTCCTGCAGTTTCATGCCATTTCTGACCCAGTGAAGCTGAATCAGAATAACGCCAATCAACGAGATTGAGGTCAACACAATGAGTATGATAATGACTTTCCTTTTCATCAGTTAAAAATGATTATGCAAATTTAACTTTTTCAGCGACTTTTTATTCAGCATTTTAACATTACATAACTTTAATTAACAGGTCATTAACAAATTTCCGGGCTGTGCGACTTTATCTTTGCGTCGAACCAAAACCAAAATATCATGAAAAAAGTAATAGTAGCATTATCTGTATTCGCGTTTGTTTTTGCCTTTTCCGGCACCAGCCTCTTGGCTATGACAGGCAATTCGGCTTCTTATTCGGCAGTTTTCAACGACAAAAAGGATCCAAAAACCGATGGCACAAAAAAGGTTGAGAAGGCCGATAAGAAATCATCATCCTCCTGCGCATCATCTTGCAGTGATAAATCAGCCAAAGCTTCAAGCGACTGTGGAAGTAAAAAAGCAACAACCGCTAAAGCCAATCCTTCATCCGACAAGAAATAATACAGAAATTTCTTATAAAAACCCTGCTCCGGTGGGGTTTTTTGTTTTATGGTCATGCACGCCCGGGAGAATAACACGGGATCATCAGGGATTTTTATTATTAATACTACCTTTGCACCAAATACAAATAGAATGGCAATTACATCAGAACTTGAGTATACTGGCGATCTTCGGTTACGCGCCACACATGTTAAATCGGGGCAATCTTTTATTACCGACGCTCCGGTTGACAACAACGGTAAGGGATCCGCCTTCTCCCCCACCGATCTGCTTGCCACATCTCTCGGGCTATGCATGATCACCATCATGGGCATTGCAGCCAACAATTCAGGATTTAACATAGATGGCACCAAAGCCAGGGTTACCAAAATTATGGCTTCCGACCCAAGAAGGGTTAGTGAGGTAATTGTTGAACTGGATTTTCCGGCAAACAATTATACCGACCGTGAAAAACAGATTATACGGCAATGCGCAAAGATTTGCCCTGTTTCCCAAAGCCTTAACACCGGACTGAAACAAACGGTAATTTTTAATTTCTAATTTCTAATTTATGATGTCTGATAATCATGATTCAAGGTTCGTTTTCCCGACTTCTGAAAAAAATTTCTTCGGACTCATGACTTTGTTTTTATCTGCCCACTTGACAATCGGCGTGTAATCAGACAAGCAGACTTTAAACTTCAATAAATGGATTTCAATCTCAGTCCGGGGATCACCGGCAATTGTGAATTAACAGTCAGCCATACCGACACTGCAACCCACTATGGTTCAGGCCTGATAGAAGTTTTTGCCACCCCGGCCATGGTAGCACTGATGGAGAAAACCGCGCAGTTGAGTGTACAGGAGCATTTGCCGCAAGGCTATATTACCCTGGGCACTGAAATCAATATAACTCATGTAAGGGCTACTCCTATTGGGATGAAGGTGTTCTGCGAATCGAAACTTGAGCTGGCAGATGGTAAAAAACTCCTTTTCAAAGTAACTGCCCGCGACGAGAAGGGACTGATCGGCGAAGGCACACACCGCAGGCATATTGTTGAAGTCCGGAAATTCCTGGAAAAACTGAAACAGACGCAATAATCGCAAAAATCAAAATTACACCAACACCAAATGGCACAATTACAGGGAAGCATATACAGGTTACTGGCTAAATCGCCGGCCGGACTCGAAGAAATACTGGCACATGAACTTGAATCCCTTGGAGCTACCAACATTGAGTTACTAAACCGTGCGGTAGCATTTGACGGGGACAAGAAATTGTTGTACGCTGCCAATTACAATTGCAGGACAGCTTTGCGGATATTGGCGCCTGTTACGCATTTCAATATCGAGAGTGAGATCGATCTTTATACCAAAATCAAGGCTATCCGTTGGGAAGACTATCTGGGCAACGGAAACACGATTTCTGTTGATTCAACGATTGCATCTTCCATTTTCACACATTCTCATTTTGTTTCACAAAGGGTAAAGGATGCCATTGTGGACCGTTTCAGGGAGAAGACGGGGGTGCGGCCTTCTGTGGACATTGAGAATCCAGACTTCCGGGTCAATATTCACATGTATAAAGACGAGGTAGATGTAGCTTTCGACAGTTCAGGTACTTCATTGCACAAACGTGGCTATCATGTTTCGAATGCCGAAGCCCCACTGAGCGAAGTACTGGCTGCCGGGATGATCATGCTTTCGGGTTGGGACGGGCAATCCAACTTTATCGACCCCATGTGCGGCTCCGGAACATTGCTTGTAGAGGCAGCAATGATCGCTATGAATATTCCGGCTGGGCAGTACCGCCAGGAATATGGGTTTATGCATTGGAAGGATTTTGACAAGGACCTCTGGGAAGATGTTCAGAATGAAGCCCTGGAAGCGCAACGCGATTTGGAATATGAAATTACAGGTTCCGATATTTCAGACTTCAACCTCCGCTCTGCCGCAGCCAACCTGAAGCAGGCCGGACTGCAGAAGGAAATTAAACTTCGGGTTTCCCCTTTCCAGGAAATCATTCCACCGGCAGGCGGTGGTTTGATGGTTACCAATCCTCCTTATGGTGAGCGGATACGGGTAGAAGATATTATTCAACTATACCAGGAACTGGGCGACACCCTGAAAAAGAACTTTAAGGGTTACAAAGCCTGGGTGATCAGTTCCGACTTCAGGGCACTGAAGATGATCGGGCTGAAACCTATGAAGAAATATACCCTCTTCAACGGCCAACTGGAATGCAGATATGCTGGATTTGATCTTTACGAAGGGAGCAAAAGGGCAAGATACCAGTCAGGTGATGGCAACCCTTCAAGTGGAATGGCAGAAGAACAGGGTTGAGCGGACACAGGTGACGACAATAAGGTCAAAAAATCAGCAAAAACCAATTCCAGAGACATCTCAAGCAAAGATTTGGGTTAGAAATTAAGTTTGAATTATATTCTGTTCCATAATCAAAATAGCACATTCCTTCATTTATTATTGTTTGCCAAAAAAGTGTTTTAGGAATTCTAACATTGCTGACTGCGGAGGTTCCCAATTGGGAGGATATGCTTCATTTCCTGCCTTTAGAGCGCCCTCAATCGTTCCATCTACATACCCTGACCCTGGATAAAAGAATTCATCAGGATCATACCGTTCGATACTCCATTTAAAAATTGCAAAATCCCAGTCATCAAATTTTCCTTTGTACCTTAACCTTGCAATCGGTCCATCTTTTTCGCCTTCTTTTCTGTTCAAATAAAGAAAGTCTCCTTTGTATAAAGCATAATATTCGATTCCTGATTTCTTTTTATATGTTCGTACATTGAAATCAGCAATTGTTTTGTCAGCCTTTTCTTTTATTTCCTCTGGAATTTTGATTTTCGCCATTACATTTTTCCTTTCTACTCAGTTTATCGTGCAACTCTGTGTTGAAATGCAGAAAGGCTTCTGCGACAGATAAAGAATGCAGTGTAGTTGTCCATTAGTTTTAACTTCGGTGAATGCCCTTTCATTTAGGTTTGATAAGTGAAAGAGCAGTGGTTTTTATTCCTTTTCTAAAACTTTTGTAATTTGGTCAAATAGCTCAGGTATCTTATTTTTGACAACGTCCCAAACAATAGAATAATTTACGCCCATATAATCGTAAATTAATCTATCCCGCATCCCTGCCATGTTCTTCCACTGGATTAGATTCCATTTTAGCTTAAAATCAACAGGAATTTTCTTTGTTGCTTCTCCAACTATCTCCAAGCTTCTTACTATAGCCCTTTTTAATATTTCATCATGAAGAAAATCATCTTTTGATATATTCTGATTTGCAGTCAGAATAAATTTACACTCGTCTTGAATGTGCTTAAGATATTCTATTGGATCCTTAAACATACTCTACTTCATTTAAAATCTCAGGGCCAATATATGGGCTTAACCCATTCTTTGTGACAATTTCGACTCTTTCATTCTTAAAAAGTAATTCGAATAAATCATAAACAGCCATATAATTATCAAAATTCTCCTTATCTGGTTCAAAATCAATTAGTATATCAATATCGCTTTTATCTGACTGCTGTCCTCTGACATAAGAACCAAATAGTCCAATTTGCCTGATCCCCAAACTGTTTAAGCCGGGCCTATTAAGCCTTATAGTGGATAATATATAATCTTTTGTAATCATAACTTACTCTTTATTGCAAATATACAAATCAAAATTGAACTTAAATCACTATTTATTCAGGTACATTTTATTATCTGAGAATCAAACCATTGACAAATTTTCATAATTATTGTCAATGATTAGCGATAAGCATCGTGGAACTTGGTGCTGCACTTACGGAAGGACTTATATGATGCATATTACATGCTGTAAGACTCCAAAAAAACCAACAATGGCTTGCTGCTTCATATGATCTTATGGTGGAGAAAATATGAAAATTCTATATCCTACAGGAATAAGCAACCTGCAATATAAGCGTCATTATATAGCTGCAGAAGGGCAATGATTATCAGAGACACCGACTAATTGACAGGAAATTTAACAGAAAAAGGCTGTCTTCCGGCTGCACCGAGACGGGCAATATAAATTCCGGGTTTCAGGCCGGTTAGCCTTTGTTCAGTCTGGCTTCCTCTAATCTGATATGCCTGTGCCAATCGGCCATCCGAGGAAAAAATCTGTAATGTTGCTACAGAACCATGTTGCCGGTTAAACCGGATCAGCATACTCCCCTGCCCTGCCGAAACCGCCTGAATTGCTAATGAAAGCGCATTATCCGGTTCGCTTACGCCAACAGTACAAGGTTGCGGGAAACCGCCTGCTTCAAGCACTTTAGCATTTATGGTATCACGAAGAGGCGGCCATATATGGTTGTTTAAGATGGCGCGGTCGGGCGCAATCAGAATAACCGAAGGATATGACTGCACCTGATAAGCATCTACCACATTGTTGCCTCCACCCTGCAGCCCGCTTACGGAAGGGTATTGTGCGCCCCAGAGGGAGTCGAAAATATGCACGGCATTGTTATCGCTACCCCAGTTGATACCCATATACACCACATTGCCACCGTTGCAGCCAAAATAATCGTATGATGCGCTTACTTCAGAAGCATAAGTCTGGCATGGACCGCAATTGGTTGTATAAAAATCGAGTACCACGTAGTCACCGGCATCGAGATAACCATATAGATGATGCTGATTACCAAGTATATCCTTCACGGTAAAATCAGTTGCCGTGTCGATGGCCACCTGGGAACGGGCAATACCTGCCCATAAAAAGAAAGTGAGTAAAATTATGTT
>JBBQBC010000025.1:0-26256 GCA_038317155.1 Bacteroidales bacterium | reverse complement strand
TCGACAAGAGCTCAGGGACCGAAGTCAGAAGTCAGAGGTATGAGGTAAGAGGTAGGTGGTAGGTTTTAAAATTTCGTATTCCTCAATCCGCAATCCGCAATCCGCAATCCGCAATCCGCAATCCGAAATCAGAGGTAGGATAAAAAAATCCGCATTCCGCAATCCGAAATCCGAAATCAGAAGTCAGAGGTAAGAGGTAGGATTAAAAAATTCGAAATTCGAAATCCGCAATCCGAAATCAGCCCTTCGACAAGAGCTCAGGGACCGAAGTCAGAAGTCTGAGGTAAGAGGTAGGAGGTAGGATTAAAAAAATCCGAAATCCGCAATCCGAAATCAGCAATCCGAAATCCGCAATCCGCAATCCGAAATCCGAAATCCGAAATCAGAAATCCGAAATGAGATACCCGCAATCCGAAATCAGAACTCCCGGATTCTTTTTTCAATCAGACTGGTAGAATAACCCGGAAGGTAGTCGATGGTGACAACTTTACCTCCTTTTGCGGTTACAATATCGAAACCAACAATATCTTCAGGCCGGTAATCTGCGCCTTTAACCAGAATATCCGGCTGAATGGTGCGGATAAGATTATAGGGGGTGTCTTCATCAAAGAGAACAATGGTGTCAACAAAACTCATGGAAGCCAGCACCATGGCTCTGGCATGTTCATCGTTGATAGGCCGGGTACGGCCTTTCAGGCGGCGGGTGGAGGCGTCGGAGTTAAGGCCGATGACCAGGATATCGCCCAGATCAGCAGCTTTAGCGAGGTAATCAATATGGCCGAGGTGAATTAAATCGAAGCATCCGTTGGTAAAAACAATCCTGAGGTCTTTGAATCGCCAGTAAGCCAAGAGTTGCTCAAGTTCAACCGGTTCAGGTATTTTCTTCAGCAATTTTTCCGGTCGTGTCATGAGGGTTGTGTCTGTTAATAACCGGTAGTAAAAGTAATGAAAAAACGCCTGCTACAAGAATCATAATAGTTTGAGAAGCCCAGATAAGCCAACCCATAGCGTATCCGGTAGTTGAAGGAATCGCATAAATAAAGAGAGTTTCAGCCACAATGGCCGGATAAATGCCAATACCACCCTGTACAATCATGATTCCAATTGATCCGAAAATAAGAACGGCCAATCCGGCATCAAGGCCAAGATGAGAAGTGTCTTCAAGACTGAAAAACACGATGTATGCCATCAGTAAATAAAGTATCCAGATAATAAATGTGTGCATGACAAACTGAAACGGCTTTTTTATCCTGGCAAGCGATCGTATGCCTTCCATAAAGCCAATAAAAAGATCGTAGAATTTTCTGTAAAATTTGGTGTGTTTGAATTTCCTATGAATTATAAATGCCATTATTAACCCTGCAATAGCAAAAACGACGAGTATAAGCACAAGATAGATGTCAGGATTTGTAGCAAAATGAAATTTTTCCTGCAGAGGCCCATATACCTTTTGCTCAATATAGATATGCAGTTTTTCCGAAAGGGTAAAAATCATCAGAAAAAAGAGCAGGATAAACATAACCATATCAATGGCCCGCTCAGTGATTACTGTGCCAAACGATTTGTTAAAAGGAATTTTCTCGTATCGGGTAAGAATCCCGCAGCGGCTCACCTCACCCAGCCTCAGTAGAGCAAGGTTGGCAAGATAACCAATCATAACCGCCATAAAAACATTAGCGGTTCGGGGTTTGTAACCCAGGGGTTCCATCAGGATTTTCCACCGTAATGCCCTGCTGAGGTGACTTAATACCCCCAACACAATTGCAAAGAGAATCCAGTAATAGTTTGCAATTTTGAGCGATTGAAAAATTTCGTGCTTTTGGTCAGAAGATAGGTTGCGCATGAACAACCAGATGAAGAAAATTCCCAGTCCAGGGAAAAAACCAAATCGCAGGATGGAGCCAAGGGTCTTTTTCAAAGCAGACTTATACTTTTTTGTTGTGACTGTCGGGGAAAACGATGGCTGGCTTAAATGACTTAGCCTCTTCGGGTGTCATTTGGGCGAAAGCCGCAATGATTACCAGGTCTCCGGCAACTGCCTTGCGGGCGGCAGCACCATTCAGGGAGATCATCCCACTTCCCCGTTCTCCTTTAATTACATAGGTCTCAAGCCGCTCACCATTGTTAATGTTGAGTACCTGAACTTTTTCAAATTCGGTTAAGTTGGCTGCTTCCATCAGGTCTTCATCAATACCGATGCTGCCAATGTAATGCAGGTTGGCTTCGGTAATTGTAGCCCGGTGAATCTTTGATTTTAATAATTCTATCTTCATAGCGCTGCAAAATTACTAAATTAATCTGATGTTATCGATAAGCCGGATTTCTCCTGCAAATGCAGCGATAAAACCATAATTTCCAGGCAATATATTGCCAGTAACAGGTTGCAGCGTTTCACCATCAGCGATCGAAAAATACTCAAGTTTCAGCAAGGGATGGTCGGCGAATTTAATTTTTACGAAATTGATGATCTGGGTAGCTTTATGATTAACCGCAAGATTTCGTGCTTCTTCCAGTACCATGTGAATATAAGGAGCCGCCTTCCTCATTTCCGGGGTAAGCCTTTCATTGCGCGAACTACGTGCCAGTCCGTCAGCCTCACGGCTAATAGGGCAGGGGATAATTTCCAGATTCAGTTTTTCGTTTCTTACCAAAGCCCTGATGATTTGCAACTGCTGATAATCCTTCTCGCCAAAATAGGCTTTATTGGGCAGGGTTATTTCAAATAACCGTTGCACAACCGTTGCGACACCGCTAAAATGTCCAGGCCTGAATTCACCTTCCATAACAGTTGCCAGATCGCCGAAATCATAGGTTTTTTCCACCTTTTCGGGATACATCTCCAGCAGTGAAGGGTTGAATACGAGGTCGCATTCAGCCAATTCAAGCATCATAAGATCCTTTTCAAGGGTTCTTGGGTATTTCTTCAGATCCTCAGGATTATTAAACTGAATGGGATTTACGAAAATGCTGACAATAACCAGGTCATTTTCCTGCCTTGCCTGTTTTACCAATGATAAGTGCCCTTCGTGCAACGCGCCCATTGTCGGAACAAATCCTATGGTTTTACCCGATTGTCTTGCATCTTCAGCAAAACCACGGGTCTCTTTTATTTTATCGTAAACAATCATATAAAAAGATCGAAATTCCCTGCATTATTTGTTTTCACGGGAAACTGCCTTCCCGGTAAGAATATTCAGGAAATCCTGCTCAAGGGTGGTGACAGGAGTCTCAATGATACGACCGGTTTCCTCACCATCCACGGTCATTATAAAAGTTGGCACAAGGGTTACATTGAAGTCCGCGATGCAAAAATTGCCTGCCTTCTTATTGCGGTCAACAGCCACCATAAAAACCTGCTCGGCAGGATAGGCAAGCTGATCCAAAATTTTAAGGAAATGGGGCACCTGTTCACGGCTGTCACCACACCAGGTTCCCATAACAATAAATATGTAGGGATACGTTTGGCTAAGTGGCTTTATTTGATTAATAATTTCCTGATCTGGCTGATAGGCATTGTAAGCTTCGTAATACCAGTCGACCATTGAAATCAGGCCATCACGGGTAACTGTGCCAATAAGGATATCCTTGCCCGATTTTTCGTCAAACACTTTCCGGTTGTCATCCTGTGCAGACAGATTAGTGAGAATCAACAGAAGAAATGTACTGATCAGCAGGTTTTTCATTATTTTTTTTTAAAGAAGTGTAAACAACCGGAACAGATAAAAGTTAACCGGTTGGGACTGCAAAAGTAGAAAAGGTTTTGATACACATCAAAACCTTTTACTAATCAATCAGAAGTTATATATACTAAATCGATCCTGAATCGTAAGCCTGTTCGCCGTGAAGTGAGCTGTCAAGCCCGATTAATTCATCCGATTCACTGACTCTTACCCGCGTAATCAGGTTGATAAGTGCCAGCATCAGATAGGTGAAAATAAATGCGTACGCTGAGGCACCGGCTACCGCGATTACCTGTTTAAAAAAGAAAGTGGTTTCACCATAGGCCAATCCCTGGGTGGTAACCATAGGATTTATAGCACTGGTAGCAAAAACCCCAAGGAGAATGGTGCCAAGCACACCACCTACACCATGCACGCCCCACACATCGAGGGCATCGTCCCATCCAAGTTTGTTCTTGAGTGCCACTGCGTAATAGCATACAAGCCCGGCAACGATACCGATCACCGCGGCAGCCCACAAAGGAACAAACCCGGCAGCAGGGGTTATGGTAGCAAGTCCGGCTACAGCTCCTGTAAGTAAACCTATAAATTTTGGTTTGCGGGCTTTCGACCATTCAATAATCAGCCAGGTTACCGTAGCAAATGAAGCAGCGACATCAGTATTTGCGAAAGCCTGTGCAGTAATATTGTCAACCGACAGTTCGCTTCCTGCGTTAAAACCATACCATCCAAACCAAAGTAATCCGGTACCAATAGCAACCAGCGGAATACTGTTTGGCGTTGAGTCTCTATTTGTCCGGGCCCCAACATAGAAAACAGAGGCAAGGGCAGCAAAGCCCGCTGTTGCATGAACAACGATACCTCCCGCGAAATCAAGCACACCCCACTGTGCAAGTATACCTCCGCCCCATATCATATGCACAAAAGGATAATAGACGAAAACCTGCCAAACAATCAGAAAAAACATATAACTCTTAAAGGTGACCCTGCCTACAAAAGCCCCGGTTATCAGCGCTGGAGTGATAATTGCAAACATCATCTGGTACAGAAAGAAAACAAGTTCAGGTATTTTACCGTTTCCCGCATAAATACTGTTCAGGTCAACGCCCATCAGAAAAGCTTTGTCGAGGTTACCGATGATAGCGCCGGTTCCACTGAAACAAAGTGAGTAACCAAACGCAAACCATAATACGGTGGTTACACCAAGTGAAACAAAACTCTGGATCATAATTCCAAGAATGTTTCGTTTAGAGGCTAACCCTCCATAGAAGAAAGCCAGGCCCGGTGTCATTAACATAACCAGGCTTGTTGCAAGAAGCATAAAACCGGTATTCCCGACTTTGGAGGCCTCGTTCAAAATCATTTCAGTTTCCATTTTTGCGAATTTAATTGTTCAACTATTTTTTGCCATTGTTCGGTCAATAATTAATTGACACGATTTATAAAAAAGGAGATTAATGAATAAGCAGGAACTTTACTTTTTACTTTAGACTTTAGACTTTTTACTTACCACTATAGGGAAATGCCAACTATAAGGAAAATATTCTCAGCCTGTGGATTCAGAATTAAAGAGGTTGTTATCGGTAGGCTGTACTTACAGGTAATGGGTATTTCTCTTGAAACAGTAATTCCAAGATTAATTACCCCCGCAGAAGGCCCGTAAAAGCCAATTTCTTCTTTTTCCTTATCGGGATTTGTTGGGGTAAATCCCATAAACAAATTGTAATCAACATCCTTACACTTGCCGTTGAAACCGAGTTCCAGATAGGTAGAATACTGCTTTTTCCCATCGGCCTTCATGGCATCTGCGCCCCAGAAATTAACGGCAGCCAGCAGGGTAAACGGAATTTTGTCAGTGCCATCGAATGATAGTGATGCTTCCAGTAAATGGCCTGTTGAATCCTCCTCAAACTCAAAGAAATTGTTGTTATCAAGCAATTCATCAGGTAAAAAATAGTCGGTCATGGTAAGGGTAAACATATCTCTGATGTTATAGCTCAGGTAAAGGTCTGTTTCCTGAACTGTAAGACCATCACTCATTGAGAAAGCGCCCCAGGTTCCGATAGTGAAGTTGCCGATTGCGTATTCAAGTGTCGGCTGGATGCTTGGCGAAGAGCCTCCAAGGTTCAATCCGCGCCAAACGTAACGGCTCATTAGATCAACCCCTGTGTTGAATGAAGTCTCTGTCTGGGCTTTTGACCTTCCGGGCAATAGCATCAGGAATATCATCACCAGGACTCCTGAAAATTTAATTAGCTTCTTTTTCATCTTGTTGATTTAATTTGTTTGTTACTTCCGGATTTTTCACTCCGCAAAAATTGGAACTATTAAGTTGTTGAACAATGCAACTTTAACTGATTTTAACTAAGATAATCACTTAATTTTAAGTAAGTGATACACTTAAAGGGCAGGATTTTTTAAGTTAAACCTAAGTTGAACGATTTGAGAAAAGCAAAAAAGCGCTTTATTTAGGGAAACCCCGATTTGGAAATAGTTGCAATTCACCAGAACTGTGATTTTTTTAGTGAATTGCTTACAATTTCCTGATCGATTGAGCGATATTCTTTTTCAAGTCACTCAATTTGGTTTCAAATCGCTCAATTTGGGTTAAATCAGAAAAACAGGGCAGTAATATCAGATTTGAATTATATGGTGCTTAATCGCAAATTTTATAAGGTCAACCGTTGATTTGAGGTTTAACTTCTGCATAATATGATTCTTATGCGATTCTACCGTGCGGGTGCTGATAAACAGCTTTTCTGCGATCTGTGGATTCGGGTAGCCTTCTGCAAATAGTCTCAGGATCTCAATTTCACGCTTCGACAGACTATTCTCAGGATTGAGGCTTTCGGGTTCTTTATCTTTTGCTTTTTTGATGTAGCTCTTCAGAATAATGTTGGAGATTGATTCACTGAAATACTCTGCTCCCTGACTCACAGTGCGAATTGCAAGCAGCAATTCTGCCTGTGAAATATTTTTAGGCACGTAACCCTGAGCTCCCGCTTTGATAGCATTGAAAATATATTCCTCGCTCGTGTACATCGAAAGAAAGAGTACCTGGATGTTCGGGTAGGTTCGTTTTAAAAGTTCGCATAATTCTATACCCGAATAATCAGGCAATGAAATATCCAGCAGAACCACGTCTGGTTCAATTGATCTGAGTAAACTCAACAGATCAAGACCATTGCTGGCTTCACCAAGTATAATTATATCATCCTGGTCAGCCAGAAGTGCCCTGACACCATCGCGGATAATCGTATGGTCATCAACCAATATTACTTTGATCATGCATTGCTTTTATTAAGTGGTATTTCAACTTCTATGGTTGTGCCAATTCCTGGGGTCGGTTTTATGATGGCTTTGCCTTTCAGCAGGCTGGCTCTTTCTACGATATTGTTCAGGCCATGTCCTTTCGAAACACAGGAGGAATGCTCGTCAAATCCCTTTCCGTCATCGGTAATGCTGATATAAAGAATGTTTTCCCTCGAAACTGAATATATTTTCAGCGTTTTCGCCCCTGAATGTTTTGCAACGTTGTTGAGCGCTTCCTGAAAAATCCTGAAAACATAGAGTCTTGCTTTTCTGCCAAGCATTTGTCCGGGGATTTCTCCTATAAGTTCAGTGCTTATCCCCCAGTTTTCAGCTAAATTATTACAAAGATTGCTAACGGCAGCAGTAAGACCGAATTCAGCAAGTGCAGGAGGCATAAGTGCATTTGAAATTGCCCTTACATCATCAATCAGGTTATCAGTCAATAAGATGACCGATGAAAGGTTATGTTTTATTTTTTCAGGCACTCCGTTTTCAAGTGCTCCGAGTCTGAGTCTGATTGCTATCATACTCTGACCAATACCGTCGTGCAATTCTCTGGAAAGCCGCTGTCTTTCCTGATCCTGGCCATCAATGGCCGACCTTAGCCGGTTGCCCCTTTCTGCTTTCAGGGCTTCATCTTTCTCACGCAGGTTAACCGACATACGGTTAAATGCTTCTGTCAGTTCTCCGATTTCATCATCCGATTCAATGCTCACCGGGTTATATAATCGTCCCTCTCCAAGTTCAACCGCTGCATTTTTTAATTTTATCAATGGTTTGGTAATTCTTCGGCTAATTGCATAGCTGATGATGAAAAATGCCAGGCCGGTGAAAACTGTAAGCAGGAGTATGTTATTTCTGATGGCATAGATTGATTTTGTCGCTTCTGTGTAATCAATTTCAGCGATCAAAATCCAGTTGAGACCATTTAAACTGATCTTTCCATACGCACTCAATACTTCAATACCCCGGTAATCCAGTCCCTGAGCAATCCCAATTTCATTTCTCAGGGCTCTTAAAACCGGTAAAGTATAAACCCGGGTTTTTAAAACGGATTCCTGTATGAATCTCGATTGACTGCGCATAAGGTAATCAGGGCCAACTACATAAGTCTCACCCGAATAGCCAAGACCATTGGAAGGATTCGCATCCAGCATATATCCATTAATACGTTCTGGATTGAGAATCAGAGCCATATAGGCGATTATTTCTCCTTTTGTTTTGATTGCTTCAACCGATAATAAATAGCTTCGATGTGTTTGGTTTGGTGCCTGGTAATCTAAAATAAACGCTCCGGAAGTCTTATTATGTAATTGATCAGCATTAAAAATCGGTTCTTTTTGGCGATTTAAAAGGGACTGATTACTTTTTAACAGGATATTTCCTGTTTTGTCTGTTATTATTAATCCGGCATAATAACCTGATTCCGTGATTGAAAGGGTTATCGATTCTGCTAGTACTGTGATGTTGGAATTACCTTCAATTAAATTTTTGGTAAGTTTAATTATTTCGGGTGACGAGGCATAAAACGCTGTTTCCCTTATCCTGTCATTGAAATAACTCTCTATTTGTGTCTGACGAGCCAGCCTGAGGGAGGTTAACTGGTCATAGGTTCGCTCAAGTAAGGCTTTTCTTGCAGTGAAAAACGAAAAAATTCCGGTTACAACAATTGAACCGATCCCAAGGGCCAGGAAATAGAGTACCATTTTTTCGGTGAGAGAAGTTCTTTTCACAACCAGAATTTATTTTTCAAACCTACGTGTTTTTTTTTTAGGCTTTTCTTTTTCAACAAAATTACTTGTTTAATTATTCAATCTACTTATATACAGATTCATACATTGTTTTCCTGAAACAATATTTTCAGATCATGCCGAAAAATGAACAAATTCTCTTTTCAAAGGTTCAATAGCTAACTCCCTGAAAATGGGACATTTTAAAATTTTTAAATATTTTAAACAGTTGTTTATCAGATGATTAAGTAATTGCTCAAATTTTAAACACGGCTTGCATTAGTCATAGTTCGGGTTTATATTTGCCGCCTTATATTTTACTTCCTGATAACACAAGGGGATGACCATGGAGAAAATTGGAATTTTTTACGGCGGTAGCCTCAAAGGCAGCACGTACAAAACCGCGCAATCAATTGTAAAGCAATTTGGAAAAGATATAGTTGCAGTTCACAATGTTAGTGAAGCTACACGCGAAGATCTTGAAAGATATGATTACCTGATACTTGGAACATCTGCCTGGGGAATTGGAGAGATGCATCAGGATTGGGAGCGTTTTATTGATGTATTGGTCGAGGCCAGCATCGAGGAAAAGAAAATTGCTCTCTTTGGGCTTGGTGATCAGATTGAGTATCCCGAAAGCTTTGTCGATGGTATGGGAACTGTTTTCTGCAGATTGCCTTTTAAACAGAATGTTGTTGGTTTCTGGTCAACTAAGGGTTACTCTTATTACTTCTCGACAGCCGAAAAGGATGGAAAGTTTGTCGGTCTTGCGCTCGATGAGGATAGTCAGCCTGAACTGACAGGCGAACGAATATCAAAGTGGGTTAATCAGCTTAAGTCAGAGTTAAAACTGAATTAAGTCCTTACTTACAAATTTATAACGTTTTATTTCTGTTTTTCAGGAAAGCCCGATCAGCTTTCAGGGATGCATTTGTATAAATTACAAGTGAAATCAGAAGTGCAACAACAAATTTATTCCTTTCTGGTTTTCCATCGGGTAATTTTATAATTTTGCGAACTTCCGGCATTTAATTCTGGTTCACTTATCACCAAGATGATATTTAACATAAGAAGATTGCTGATTAGCAGGGAATCATCATAATATAAAAATAACCGTTACAGCAGCGTAACTGCTGTGCCTTTGAATGGTAGATATCTTAACCCGGGAGGTTGCCTATAAGTTTGTTAAATTCGGAATCGTTGGCTTTTCCGGCGTTATCGTCGATTTTGGATTCACCTACATCTGTAAGGAGTGGCTGAAGATACAGAAGTACGTGAGTAATGCTATCGGGTTTATAATTGCTGCCAGTAGTAATTACTACCTTAACCGGGTTTGGACTTTTCACAGCAACAATCCCGATGTAGCCGTTGAATACGGCAGATTCCTCTTTATTGCTGCAATTGGCCTGATGATAAGCACTCTGGTTCTCTATATGCTGGTTTCCCGTGCGAAATTTAACTTCTACTTTGCCAAATTACTGGCAATTGTTGTTGTTACCTTATGGAATTTTGTTGTCAACCTGAATTACACATTTCTTTCCCACTAAGGCTGGAATTGCATGTATTAGTAGCGTTGTCTCTGAAGGAAACGCAGATTGGTGAATTGATAAACGGAATCCGTTTTTTAATCCTTAATTTTTATATCATTCCGGTGGAGCTGGCCTTGAAAAGCCCTATTTTGAGCTATTCTCTTATGTAACTCAGGGTTAGATTTAGGTTGAGCCTGCCTGTCTGAGAGTTCAGTTTCAAAAGAGAGTTTAGTCAGACATTCAGGCAGGGCTGAGATTGGGCCAGATTTAAATAATAAGTTGTGGAATCATGCTAAGGAGCTGCTTAACCATAAAGCTTCGGCTGCGCCTGCCTGTATGCGCAGGCAGACAGGCTCAGCTCATCGCCTTAACCTTAACCTTTTCAAGGCTTAGCAAAGAAAGTTATTCTCAATCGGGCAATAAAAACCCTTATTGAGGGACTAATTTCTTCAGCTCATCTTCTGCAAAGTCGTAAAAGTATGGTAAGACAGGGCCTTTACTTTTTACCAGAGAACAATCCCTAATTGGTTTTTGTCATGGATGAAGGGACTACAATCATAAAATCAGCTTTCCCTTCACTCTCTTTCGCAAGATTGTTCACATCATCCTGTTCACTCGAATTAATGGTTATGATTTTCAGGGCCGGGTTTAATTTCTTCAGATACCATACGATCCCTTCATAATTGTCAGAATGATAAGTGCCATTAAAGTGGATAAAGGTTTTTCCCTGCACTAAATTTCCGGCAATAAAATAAGCCATTGTTGCATCTTTGGCTGCCTGGGCCTTCGGCAGATTTTCCGTTACATGGCCACCACTGCCCCCCATCATTTCAATCATACCCTTATATCCGGGAAGTTCAGGATCGTATTCAATTGGTAACGGCGAAATATATTTCTTTGCCTCCGCATCAAGGGAATCCAGCCCTGCAAACCCCTGCCGGTTGACCAGCGAAGCGTAACGCCTGGGAATATTGGTGGCTACAAAACGCACGCTGCTATCGCGGGCGAATTCAAGCAACGGTTTATAGTCAGTTTTGTAATTTGGCCAGAGACGTGCTTCCGCTTCAAAATTTTTATCCTTGACTTTTCCATTCAGATATTCACTAATGATAAGTGAGTTATCAGCCTCAAACATTTCAGCACCAAGAATAATTTGTTTTTCCTTCTCTTTATAAAGCGATCTGGTAAGTTCCAGTTCAAGCCAATGACAAATCGGACTGTTGTGCAACTCTCCGAAAAGGACCACATCAGCCTCTGAAGCTTCTTTAACGAGTTTCTTAAAATCGACAGGTTTACCTTTTGAATTATAAATTACATAAGCCGGCAAATCACTTGTCATAGATGTTAACAGGGCGAATCCCAGTGCAATTAAAAAGAGTTTTTTCATGTGTTTTGTCTTGTTTTTTCGGAAAGTTATGGTGAATAAACCTTAAAGAATAAGGTATTGTTCTGGTATTAATAAAATATTCCTAAGACGAGATTGGTTAAGAACAGGATAACACGAATAGGCAAATGCTTACCTGTGCTGAAGATTTTTTGAATTGAACGACATCGGGAGCAGGCTTTCTATACCTTCGACCTGAATAATCTTACCGGTTTCGCCTGCAAAAATTATTCTGATCTTTTTATTCTGTTTGTTTTCGTATTCTGCAATCACCTGCCTGCAGGCCCCACAAGGTGGAACAGGATCGATTACTTTGTGACTATCAGTATTTACGGTGATTGCAATACTTTCTATCACAGCGCCGGGGTGTTGGGCAGATGCTGCAAAAATTGCCACTCTTTCGGCACACAATCCGGAAGGGTAAGCCGCATTTTCCTGGTTATTGCCTTTAATTATCTGTTTGTTGGCAAGTCTGAGTGCAGCCCCGACCCTAAAGCCGGAATAAGGCGCATAAGCTTGCTTAGCTGCTTCTGATGCGGATTCCAGCAACAATTTGTCGGCAGGTTCCAGGTCAGAGGCCTGATCAGTTTCGGCGTATTTAATAGATATTTCCTTGACTTTCATTCCTGATGATTTAAATTCAGGGTCTAAATGTAAGGAATTTATTTCAGGAGAGCCATTTTCTGTTTTCTGAACCGGTAATTCAAACAATCGCTTTCTGCCAAAAAGCAATAGTGAATTGAAGAATGCAAAAAAAGTTGCACCTGCCTGGGTCTCGAGTGTATCCTCCGTTAACATCGACATAAAGAAGATGATGAAGAAAATCAGGTAATAATAATCAGTGTACCAGCCAGTCTTGATAGGCGGATAAAACAAGGTAAACAAAAACAGAAGAAGGCCGGCTATTCCGAAAGCAACAAATATAGCCAGGAACTGATTGTGTGACCTGTTCCGGAAAGCATCCTCCAGTTTTGATCCCATTTCCTGGTAAGCATTGGAAAATGCTTCATTCAGATCCCCTGTTCCAACACCGGTGAGCCAGTGATGTTTTATAATATAGGCAGATGTTTTCCAGTATTCTACCCGTTGCATAACAGATGAGGCATTTGGCTCACCATGTATTACATAATTGGTATAGCCCATCACCATCTGGTCAATACGCGATCGAAGGTTAAAGTTTTTAAGATAAGTAGCATTCGCAACGCCGTTTTCGATTTGTGAAATCTCTTTTTCCGTTAGGCTTCTGACACCATCTGCGTCTTTTCTTAATCCTTTTGAACTCAGATACCTGATAAGCGTGTAACTGAGAATCTGCCCTTTGTTATCATGTCCGTCAAAACTCAGCGCACTCCTTCTGTTCCACTCCTGCCTTAATTCAGACGGGGCAAGGTAAATTCCGACGTACTTTCCGTTTTCAACGCCATACCCGCAGGTATCGTGAACATAAGGTGTTCCGAATCGGGTGAATTTATCCAGTTTTTGAAAATCTACCGGCTCAACTTCACTAAACTGTTTGGTTTGCCTGATAAAATAATTTACCACAAAATAAGGGGAAATCGCAATTAGCAAAAAAACAACAATTCTCAGAAGCATTGGTTTTATGCGGAAAGAAGCAGCCACTGCAATAATGAAAATGATTGTCAAAGTTATAGCCAGACCGGTAACGGATTCAAGTATAAAAAGAAAAAAGAAAAACCATATAATCCCGGAGGTTATGATTATTTTACTCAGAGGGGAATTATAAAAACCTTTATAAAGGAAATAAGCAAGGATAAATATGGAGAAGCAGATGGTAAGGCCAAACCTGATGTGAGATATAAATATACTAAGCTCACGCGGATCGCTAATATGTCTTGTAAAAAGTACATAAATACTTGCTAAAGTGCCGGCGAAAACAGCAAGGATAAAAAAGGCAAACAATCTGTTTAACCGCTCTTTTGTCAGTGCAGCAGAGGTTGAAATGATAACCGGCAGACTTAACAGGGGTAGTTTTATCCGTAAGTCTTTCAGTGCATAATTAAGGTCCGAGGTATAAAGTAATCCGGCGATATGCAGGAAATAAAATGCTATGATAACCAAAGCCGCAGGATTGTTTATCAACCTTCTGAATTTACAGGCTATGTTTGCCCCGATGACCCTGAAATAAGTAATGATTCGGTGAGGCAAATTTTTTCCGGCCGATGTATCGCCTTTCCCAAAATCTGCACCTTCGTGCACCCAAAAAGCCAGCATCAGAAACTGTGAAATGCTCATGCCAAATTCCGAAAGTGGAATTGACATTGCCAGCAATATCATTGCATAATACAAGAGAGATGAAACATCGGTTCTGATGCTACGTATCTCAGGGAAGATAGAGGTTACCGGACCCATGAAATGCCTCAGGATTTAGTATTGGTAAGGTTGCTGGTACCATCCAGGATGGCTTTATAGGTTTTTGGGTCGTTTAAAATTTCAATGGCAGTAGTAATCTCTTTGTCTTCAGTGAGTGAAGCTTTTATCCTTCCCTCCTGGTAGTAATAACGTGATACGATTTCACTACGCAACACTGATTTGATTTCAGTACTGAATTTTTCGAGGTCAGCCTGTTTGTTATGTTGCATTTTAGATTCAAGCAGATCAAATTCAGTTTTTAATTCATCATAGTATTGTTCCTTTTCAGCAATTTTCTGGAGATCTGACAACATTTTTTCGCTTCGTGTAATGTAGTCATAGTCTTTGTTGTGAAGCCATGCCACAAAATCGTTGTATGTTTCATCGCTGATCATAAAGTCTTTTGGATCAGGAATAGTTTTATGCTCTCGTGCGAATTTGCTGGCATAATCAAAAATCAGGTATTTGGTAATCAGGCTTATGGCGATGTTGCTTATTTCTTTCTCTTCAGCCGTTATATCAGGAATAATACCACCTCCATCAAAAACGATCCTTCCGGCTCTGGTTTTAAAGCTATTGATCAACGAATCGGGAATCGGACGTGGGAATCCCAGACTGTCGTGCGTGGCATAGTCAATTGCCTGGATACATCTGCCACTGGGTATGTAGTATTTGGCAACGGTCACTTTCATTTGGGTGTTGAAGGATAATGGAATGATGTTTTGAACCAGCCCTTTACCATAAGTTCTTTCACCAATAATTACAGCCCTGTCAAGGTCCTGCAATGCTCCGGTAACAATTTCTGAAGCCGATGCACTGAACCTGTTTACCAGAACAACAATGGGGATTTCAGGATCAACGGGTTGCACAAATGTTTTGTACGACTTGTTTCGGTCGGGGGTTTTACCTTTGGTGCTTACTACCAGTTCTCCTTTTTTTACAAAAAGGTTGGTGATGTTTACAGCTTCATTCATTAAACCACCGCCATTATCACGCAGATCAATAATCAACGCATTCATTTTGCTATTTTCCCGCAGTTTCATAAAGGCATCTTTCACCTCTTTGCCTGAATTCTGAGTAAATCCGGTGAGTTTTATATACCCCGTATTTTCATTAATCATTTCTGAATAGGCTACATTCGGGATAGAAACATTTTCGCGGGTTACAGAAATATCGAGTGGCGACTTTTCGCCTTCACGAATTATCTGCAACTTTAATAATGTTCCGGGCTGGCCTTTTAAAATAGCACTGACATCGCTGACCGATTTCCCCCTGGCATCTTTATCATTAACCTTAGCAATGCGATCGCCTGGAAGAAGCCCGGCTTTCATAGACGGAGATCCTGCATAAGGTTCTGAAATTATAACATAATCACCTTGTTTATGAATGAGTGCTCCAATGCCGCCATACTGACCGGTTGTCATAAAGGCGTAATCTTCAATATCTGCCTCAGAGATGTAAACTGTGTATGGATCCAGTTTATTTAACATGGCATCGATACCTGTTTTAATCAGATCGCTGTAATTTAATTCATCAACATAATTGTTATTCAGTTCCTTACACAATGTGGCAAAGATGTCGAGGTTCTTCGAAATCTCAAAATTCGATGATTCCTGGGCCTGAATATTAACATTACCAGAGAAAATCAGAAATAAGAAAATGGAAATCGTGTATATCTTTTTCATTTTTAAGTTCTTGAAATTTTAAAATATTTTTAAGGAACGGGGTCGTAACCGCTACCTCCCCATGGGTGGCACGATCCTATCCGTTTAATTGTAAGCCAGCCTCCCTTAAATGGTCCGTATTTCTTCAAAGCTTCAATGCCGTATGCTGAACAGGTTGGTGTGTATCTGCAGGATGGTGGGAGATAGGGCGAAATAGCACCCTGATACAGTCGTATCACCCCGATCATCAACCTAGCGAGCAGTTGTTTCATATTCCTTTATTAAACGCTCAAGTAGTTTAATTATTATAGGTTCCAGCGATTTGAATTCGGGAATTTCTTTTCCGGAGTAAACCAGCGCGAGGTAACATTTTCTGCCGGCAAGTCCTTCAACTGCAATTGCTTTATTAAGCCTGTAACACTCTCTGAGAATGCGCTTTATATAATTCCGGTCAACTGCTTTCCTGAAATTCCTTTTCGATACTGAAACTAAAACTTTTACAACTGCCTGGCCTTTCCATTCGCCGGGAAGCCAGTAAAGTTTTACCGGATGTCTGAAAAAAGATCGCCCTTCATGAAAAAGATTCTGAATTTCGGTGATGCTGCACAAATGTTCCTGCTTTCCGAATGTTTGCATAACAATTGGGGTATTTGCACCAGCATCATAAGTCCCGGCTTACATTGCTGCCCGCCTATTTGTTTTTATTGCAGGCAGTAAGATATTGCTCAATGGCTTTTGCCATGGATGGAGCGGTTGGTGTCGGGGCTTCTATCATGATATTTAAACCTGATTCACGCGCGGCTGTCGCAGTTGTTTGCCCAAAAACACCGATTGATTTTTCACCCTGTACGAAATCGGGGAAGTTTTTAAACAAGGATCTGATTCCTGCAGGACTGAAGAATACCATTAAATCATATTTCGAAAGGTCGAGAAAGGTCATATCTTCCGAAACTGTGCGGTACATCACGGCTTTGGAATAAGAGATTTTATGCTGATCGAGCATATCTGACAATTCGTTGTTATGTTCAACACTGCATGGAAACAAATATTTTTCGGTCTTATGCTTTCTGATAATGTCAACAAGATCCTGAAGTTCCTGGCTGCTGAAAAAAATCTTCCGTTTACGGTATTGAATATACTTCTGAAGATAATAAGCTGTCGATTCTGATGAACAGAAATACTTCATGGTTTCCGGCACATCTGTCCTCAATTCGGTGGCCAGTCTGAAAAAATGATCAACGCTATGTTTACTTGTGAAAATAACGGCTGTATGGTCCGGGAACCTGACTTTATTTTCCTTCCTGAAATCAATTGAACTTAATCCTTCAATTTTAAAGAACTTGTGAAAATCAACGTTCAGGCAGTATTTTTTGATAATTTCGTTGTAAGGCGATTTCTCAAGTTCGGCAGGCTTTGGCTGTGAAATTAGTACATTCTTGATTTTCAATTTCTTCAAAGATTTAAATTAAAATCACTCTGTTTCAACCATTAAATCAATGCTCAACTGCTTATTAATCAGCTAGCAATACCATTCTGTATAAAACAAGTATTGGTAAAATTTCGAGGGTGCAAAGATACAAAAATAAATAGATTACCGAAAACGTTTGCGCTGATAATCCAATCAGAAGACTTCTGAAAAATCTTAAGACCATTCCTGCAACAAGTATTACAACTGCAACCTTTATCAACAGCAGGTTTCCGCTGTAAAATCCGGCTACTACAAACGGAAAAATAACTATTCCGGTCGCTCCGTTAAAAATCAGGTTAGTCAGAATCAACTCACTGGTATCTTGTTTGGTCCTGAAAATTAATCCGGTTAACTTGATTGCCATTAACTTTAAAAACCACAGTAACCCTATACTGCCGGTTATTATCATAAAAATAAGCCATGGTTTCGGAAGTTTAAGCCATTCGCTGAGACTGTTAAGGCCAAACAGGTAAATAATTACAGCGAGACTGCTCAAATAAATCACAACCAGACCGGGGGTTATTCTTTCTTCAACCAGATTCCCGTCGCGTACCAGTTGGTTTACATTATGCCGCCCGGCAACCACTCTGAAAAGTTGCCTGATTCTCCTGAAATGATAATACCTGATCCAGGTAATCAATACCAGACATACAATAAACAATGCGGTTAACCAGTCACTTTCCCTGGCTGGCCTGAATTCCGGGCTTATTTTAGTATCCTGTTTTTTAGATGTTACGAAAACTGATGGCTCATAATGGATTGCCTGTATTGATGCCGAATCAATATCCTGTTTAGGGATGACAATCTCTTTCAGCTCAAAACGGAAGGTTGAGTCCGGTTTGGCCGGGTTCAGACTGTCAGCAATAAAATCGCTGTAAACCTGAACCGAATCTGTTACAGGTTGAGGTTCCCGGCTGGCTGGCCTCAGGAAAAAATCCGGATAGTAAGTTTGTTGCCCTGTTGAATTCATTTGCCCGGCAAAATTAATACTTTTTGTTATCAGGTAAGGAAAGCTGTTACTGAGCGACAATAAATCTGCAGATTTAGTAAATGATTGTTTCAGATTGCGGGTTTGTCAGGTCAAATATCTGTAAAACAATTTATTAAGATGTGTTAACAAATCGTAGATATTGATTTCTTTTATAGGAACACTAATGAATAAGTTCTAAATTTGCGCCCTGAAATTCAGTTTTTTATATCCGGCCACTCAAAAACATACTACTATGCCACTCATGAACACCATCAGGGAAAATGCGCAAAAAGCCTCAAAATGCATTGTACTTCCTGAGGGCACTGAGGAACGCACCCTTAAAGCTGCTGACTTTATTCTGAAAGAAAAAATTGCAAGAATTGTCCTGATTGGCAATAAATCAGAGATAGAAAGAAAAGTAGTTGATTTTGGGTTGCAGTTTATTCACAATGCGCGCATCATCGATCCTGCTGATAATCCTGATAAAGAACGATATGCAGACTTACTGTTTGACATCCGCAAATCAAAAGGCCTGACTTACGAAGAGGCCATGAAACTGGTTGAGGATCCTTTATACCTTGCTACTTTATTAATAAAATCAGGTGAAGCCGACGGAGAAGTTGCCGGCGCCATGAATTCAACCGGGAATGTACTTCGTCCGGCTTTTCAGATTGTAAAAACACTTCCGGGCATTACAGTGGTTTCCGGGGCATTTTTTATGATTTTTAAAGATAATCCTTATGTTCCCGATAATATTCTTGTTTTTGCCGATTGTGCTGTCCATCCTGATCCAACTGCTTCTGAGTTGGCCGAAATCGCTGTTACAACTGCACTTACAGCCAAATCAATTGCCGGCATTGAGCCAAGGGTGGCTATGCTCAGTTTTTCTACCAAGGGTAGTGCCAAGCATGCCCTTTGTGATAAGGTTATTGAAGCCACCCGGATTGCCCGCGAAAAAGCACCCTGGCTGGAAATTGATGGTGAGTTGCAGGTCGATGCCGCCATTGTTGAATCGGTAGGAATGCATAAAGCGCCGGGCAGTCCGATCGCTGGTAAGGCCAACGTACTGGTTTTTCCCAGCCTTGAATCAGGAAATATTGCTTATAAACTGGTTCAACGCCTTGCAGGTGCAGAAGCTATCGGGCCGGTATTGCAGGGTATGGCCGCACCAATCAACGACCTGTCGAGGGGATGCTCTGTGAGCGATATTGTTAACCTGATAGCCATTACGGCAACTCAGGCTGCTGGTGCTCAAAATTAATTTAAATTCAAATCATCATAAAATTTTAAATATGTCAGAACGATTAGAAGATTTTAGCCTCGGCAAATCAATGCACTCCAAAGGCTCCCTGCATAAAGTCGGAATAGTTGGATGCGGTGCTATGGGGCAGGAAATTTCTGTATTGATGAGTCAATCGGGAATTGAAGTCACTTTTATTGATATAAGTGAAGATCGTGTAGTGGAAGTAATGAGGCGCATCGAAGCTCAGTTGGATGACCGTATCAGCAGGTGGGGGCTTACCGGTGGCGAAAAGAAACTAATTCTTTCACGCATCAAGGGCTCAACTGATTATTCCGAATTATCCGATTGCGAAATTGTATTTGAAACAGTAAATTCCAAGAAAAAAGGGACAAGCCTGGAACTACGTCAGGAGATTTTCCGGAAAATTGAAGCCGTTGTCCAAATTGATGCCATTGTTGTTTCCAACACTGCCACGCTGATGATTTCAGAGATCTCTTCAGTACTTAAACGCCCGGAAAGGGCTATGGGCCTTCATTTCTTCTCGCCCGTTGGCAAAGTGAAAATCATTGAAGCAGTAAGATCGGTTTATACCAACGATGAAACCTATGCTATGGTAAGCAAACTCGCCCTGCTTATCGGGAAAAAACTGATCAATGTCAATGAGTCTTCGGGCAATATCAGCACCCGTATGTTGGTTCCGCTTATCAATGAAGCCTGTATGATTCTGATGGAAGGCGTTGCGACTGTTTCTGACATTGATGAAACCATGAAGGAAACTTCAGGCCTGCAGTTAGGGCCTTTCGAGATGGCCGATAAAATCGGGCTCGATAAAGTTTTGAAGTGGATGGAAAATCTTTATACTGAATTTGGAGAAACAAAGTACAAACCATCGCCTATGCTGAAAAGAATGGTCAGGGCTAACCTGGTCGGTCGCCGGGTTGGTGAAGGTTTTTACCTCTACCAGGGCGGAAAACGCTTGGCAAAAAAAGGAACGATCACTAACCTCGGCCGTGAATAGAAGAATAACATAAGAAAAAAACTAAAAATGAAAATAGTAGTATTGAACTGTGGAAGTTCATCCATTAAGTACCAGTTGTTCAAAATGCCTTCACGAGAAGTGCTGGCAAAAGGACTTGTTGATAAAATCGGACTCAAAGGCTCACTGATAAAGCATTGGCGCAACGATGGCGTTGAAGTTAAACTCGAAGGTGAAATTCTCGACCATCAGGCAGGTATTGAATATCTGTTGGGAATTCTCATCAGCGAAAAATATGGCAGCATCAAGAGCCTTGAAGAAATAATGGCTGTTGGTCACAGGGTAGTGCATGCAGGCGAAAAATTCAATGGTAGTGTTTATATTACCAATGAGGTAATTGATGCCCTCGAAGAGTGTATTGATCTTGCCCCGCTTCACAATCCGCCAAATCTCAAGGGAATATACTCAATCACCAAACTATTGCCTAAAATTCCACAGGTTGGCGTATTCGACACGGCTTTCCACCAAACCATGCCCGATTACGTTTATCTTTATGGTATTCCTTATTCACTCTACGAGAAGCACAAAATACGCAGGTATGGCTTTCACGGTACCTCGCACAGATATGTATCGCAGCGGGCTGCAGAAATACTGGGCAAAAAGACAGAAGATATGAAGATTATTACCTGTCATCTGGGTAATGGAGCCTCGGTTGCAGCTATTAAAAACGGAAAATCCCTTGATACTTCAATGGGTATGACGCCTATTGAAGGATTAATGATGGGAACCCGCACAGGTGACCTGGATATTGGCGCTTTTATTCAGATTATCAACAAGGAGGAAATTGATGTCCCCGTCGCAAATATCCTTGTAAACAAGCACAGTGGTATGCTTGGTGTATCCGGTGTTTCATCTGATATGCGCGATGTTGAAATTGCTGCTGAGCAGGGCAATATGCGTGCTAAAGTTACCCTTGAGATGTATTATTACCGTATCCGGAAATACATCGGCGCTTATACCGCTGCCATGGGTGGTGTAGATGTAATTATCTTCACCGGTGGCGTTGGCGAGAATGATTCAAACACCCGTTATATGACAACCAAAGACATGGAATACATGGGACTTGAATTCGATCAGGAGAAAAACAAGGGCCTTCGCGGGAAAGAGGCAATCCTTTCTAAAGAAAATTCAAAAGTTACCGTAATGGTGGTTCCTACCAATGAAGAATTGGTTATTGCACTGGATACCTACGAGATTGTTACTTCTTTGAAATAATTCATTGTTGTCCGATTAAAATCATAAGATTCTTCGCTTCGTCTGCCTGACTGCAATCAGGCTACCAATGACATCTTTTGTAAGTGCCTGATTACCAAAATTTTCTGGTTTATGATTCCCAATGCGGGCCCTTATAAATTTGGTGGTTTTGTTATCTCCACTTTAAGCCCCTTTTGAAAGGTTGTCGAATTCATCTCATACAGGATACCAACACCGTTTTTTGGGCTAAAGCCCCTGTTATTGTTTGTTTTAACTATCCCCCGGCTGAAGCCGGGGGGATTTGATACGATCCTTTTTAATATCGACTAAAGTGATAGGACAATGAACCTGTTTTTTCTTAGCCAAATCAATTCAATTTCTCCGGGCTTCAGCCCGGTGTTGAATTTCGATTTATGCACTATCCCTGGCTTTAGCCGAAAATGCACGTCTGACATTTCCGATAAACCATTCACTAGATTATCAAAAAGCGCTGGCGCGCGTTTCCCAATTTGTGCCCACAGGCATTTTGGAGTTTTGTCATCTCCACTTTAAGGCCATTTTTCCGGGGCTGGGATCACAGAATGACAAGCACTTACGAGATGTTTGGAGATTTGGGGGTCAAAAGCCTGTCATTTTGAATCACGCACGTGCGGGAAAGAGAAGTGAAGAATCTCATTCTCGAAAGAAGATTTAACCGCACAATAATGGAAATAATTTTCTTTTTCAAATAAAAACAGGCTGTCTCATTTATGGGACAGCCTGTTTTTTTAGTGAAGAAATCCTCTATTCGAGTTCTTCCATCAGTTCATCGGTAAATTCAAGGTTGTGGAATACATTGCTGACATCATCATCTTCTTCAAAGAAATCAAGCAGTCTCATTGTTTTCCTGGCAGATTCTTTATCCAGCTTTATGGTTTCTTTCGGAATTCTTTGCAGTTCAGCATTTTCCGGTTCAATCTTCATCTCTTCCAGTTTCTTTATCATAACCCCAAAATCTTCCATTGCTGTTGTGATGGTTATGGTATCTTCTTCAACCTGAATATCTTCAGCGCCGGCATCAATGACTTCCATTTCAAATTCGTCCATGTCGATGTTTCCTTTCGGGATGGTAAAAACGCCCTTACGGTCGAAAAGGAAAGCCAAAGAACCATTGGTTCCCAGGTTACCTCCAAATTTATTAAAGTAAGACCGTATATTTGAAACCGTTCGCTGAACATTATCAGTTGTACATTCTATATACACCGCGATGGCATTCGGAGCATAGCCTTCATAAGTTACTTCATGGTAGTTTGCCCCGTCTTTTTCGGCTCCTTTATTTATCGCCCTTGTAATATTATCCTTGGGCATACTGGCACCTTTAGCATTGGCAATGGCAAGTCTCAGACGCGGATTGCCATCTGGATCAGGGCCGCCTTCCTTTACAGCAACGGTTATTTCTTTATTAATCCTTGAGAAGATTTTCGAGCGCTTGGCATCAAGGGCACCTTTTTTCCGCTTAATTGTTGACCATTTATTGTGTCCTGACATATCGTTGTAGGTATTTGTTTTTCAGGTAATAGCTCGATATTCATCAATAATTACCATTCTTAATGGGGGGTAAAATTAATACTTTTTTTAAAAAAGCAAAATGCTGCTACTTTTTGGGTAGCAGCATTGGCAGATGCAACTTTGGCACCTGTTACCAGCTTGAAAGCGATATTCCTGCAGCAAACGGGTAAAGTTCAGGGCCGTGGTTATCCTTGAATAATGTAGTTAAAGAATAATTGGCATACAGGTTTATCTTCCCCCAGCCTATGCGGGCAATGAGGTCGAATTTGAAGGGATTGATGTCGAAACCTTTGCTGTCGCGGTATTTGTCCTTCTGTTTATTGCCATCATCATAAACAATCTTGGTGTGAGATCCTATTTTAAGGCCTGCCATAAGCCCGCCACCAATATGGAAACTATTTTTCTTGGATAGACTATTTGTTTGAAATTCGAGAATCAAGGGCAGGTTAATATGGGTAATAACCAGTTTACTTTTAAAGTAGCTGATGCCATTTTCTTCGCCAAATCCACCGGTTATTCCATTTTCGTCTCTTCCAATAAATACATTTTTGTCAAACCTGTAGTTATTCCAATCAATACCGAGCCCTGTTGTCAAACCGAACTGATTGCCAATCAGATTGAAGTTCTGTTCCCAGAAGTTAATTGCCACGTTAAGCGATTTTTCCATCTGCAGGTCAAGAAAACCATAGCCCTCGGGCATGTCAAAGGTACCTTTACTGTTAACATAACCATTTACACCGAGATCAACTCCACCCCAGTGCCCGTCGAACCGGTCTTTTTTGTTACGCTTGAAGTCAACATTGCCTTCATCGTCAACCTCGAGTTCGTTGTTGCCAATAGTAACTTTTGTAGGGTTTCCTTCAATGACCTCAACTTTGATGTCGCCAATGTTAATTAGCGTTGAATCGCCTGATTCAGTGGTGCTTAGTACTCCTTTTGAACTTTCCGTATCAGGGTTTTCAGGATTCTGGAATTGCAATCTGTAGGAACCTGGTTTACTTATTTTTTTAACATCAGGCTGATCGTAGTAACTGATACTGCCTGCACCACTGATTTCGGCAACCAATTCGCTGACTGCATAAATTCTGGCTCTTGCCGCTCCACTTACACTGGCAGTTGTTGATTGAGTGGCTAATTTCAATGCTTCAAGATAGGCTGCTCCGGAAACATCCACATCATGGCTTGTCGCTTTTCCCTTGAGTGTAACTTTTGAGGCACCGCTGATATCGCTTTTCAGCAATTGTGCATCCAGGGTCAGCGTTGCTTTTGATGCACCACTTGCTTCTATTTCGAGGTTGGTAGCTTTAAGTTCACCTTTTGAATCAAGACGGGCAGCACCATCCAATTTTAATAATGTAATATCAGGTACTTTTATATATACTTTCAAAGCAGTTGGGTTTCTGATACCTTTTGATTCTATCACCAACCGGTTGTTTCTGATGCTTGTTTCAATACTTTCAAGGTAATTATCATCGGTTTCAACGGCTACTGTCTGAGGTTCCCCCTGTTCGAGGATAATTTCAAAAGCACTGCCTGCTTCTATTTCGGTAAAAGGGGACAAACTGCGATCCTGCCTGACGAGATTACCGCTGCCTTTGGATTGTGCCTGTGCGATCAGGCTGAAAGTCATAACCAGAGCAACAACCAATGATGACTTAAGGAGTGTTAAAGTAGTTTTCATGGCTTTAAAGTATTTGTATCGTGTTTTTCTATTTGTGACGGGAAGTAAGTAAGGTTTGTTACAATCGTGCCGGATTTTTTATTTTCCGAAATTTTATTTGATTTACAAACTGTTATTCAGTGCTGTTTTTCGGATAATACCAGGCTCAATTAATTTGGTTTTCTTGAAATTGAATAACCATATCCATTTTCGGTTAGCCTGACTTTTCCAGTGCTCCCGTCAGCATTTACAATGCGTTGAAGTTTTAGCTTATTGTCAGTAAGCATATTAATTCCTTCTATGCCTAAATCAGCCAGCATCCAGCCACTGAATGACTGGTTTACCTGCGAAGCAATCTGTGCACCATTCCTGAACAGGTTTCCCATACGCCTGCCTGTTTTTAAATTAAAGGCGGAATCTTCAGGTGTTACAGTGGATTCAGGTTCCAGACTTGCCAGCATTGGCTCCTGTGATTTTGTTATTTCATCAAAAAGGTCAGAATAGAAGTTACGGGAACCGGTATTGAATGGTTCCGGGGTATTGTTGAGTATCTGCCGCGAAGGAATACGGTTGATATTATTCGTATTTCTTTCAGATGGGGCAGGGGACTTGCTGTTGACATTTTCCGGTACTGGCCAGGTGGCTTTTTCGTTTTGTGCAGCTTTCTCAGGAGTTTTGCCTGATGCTGTTTTGCTTGTATTGCCTTCTGATGTTGCAGTTTTTTTGTCAGCCGGCTTTTCTCCCGTTATTTCTTTGCCACCGGTTTTATCAGCTATGGTATCGGTTTTCGGGGATCCGATCCTCAGGTATAGCGTCATTAATATCAGTATGCCTGCTGCAGCTGCACTGAGGTAGAAGAATTGTTTCATACCCGCGAGAAGTGGTTTCTTAAGTCTGCCCGGATTCGGAAACCTGATTGATGCAGAACTCTTTAGCCTTGCTAATGCGTAGAGTTCGTAATCCTTTGTTAATTCCGGATGATTAACCAAAAAGGCCTCCACTGTTTTTAATCCTTTGGCTGTCAGGTCACCTTCGTGTGCAGCTATAAAGTAGTGATTGTAATTTTCCGCATTCAGATTAGCGGCATCTAAATCGGCCGGCCGGATCAGCAAATCTTTGAAATCATACTGTATATCCTGATCAGTTTTCAGTAAGATGGACGAAAGTCCGGAAACTTCGTCTTTCAGATCAGGATTTTGTTCAAGAAATATCAATAATTCAGCAGTATCAACCGTATCAAGTGATCCATCAAGATAGCTGATTGCGAATTCTTCGTAATTAAACCTGTTTATTTTTTCCATCTTTCCCATGGTATCTTACTCCTTATGCCTTTAGTTTAAATAACGCTGTCAAGGCTTCCGATGTAATTCTTAAGACTTACTCTGGCACGGTATATATAAACTTTTACCTGAGATTCATTCAGTCCGGTTATTTTCCCTATTTCTTCATACGAGTATCCCTCGTAGTC